>NZ_DASWPB010000103.1:0-4408 GCF_036404185.1 Lacisediminihabitans sp.
GACACCGCACCTCGACGTCACCTGGGTGTACACGCGGCAGGCCCCGGACGGATGGCCGCGACCGGCGGGACGGCTGGGACGCGCGGACCTGGAGGCGGATGCCTTTCCCGCCGCCTACTCCCCCGACGTCTTCGTCTGCGGTCCCACCGGCTTCGTCGAGACGGTGGCGACGGCCCTCGTCGAACTCGGCCACGACCCGGTCCGCGTGAAGACCGAGCGATTCGGAGGCATCTGAGATGACGGGCGGGACACGATGACCGGGCACGTCGATGGCAATGTCCTCGCCGGCCCGCTCTCCGAGCTGTTCCGGTTCGACCCGACCACGGCATCCGCCCGGTGCGCCTCCTGCGGCGATGTGTCGGTGCTCGCACGGGCCATGGTCTACGTCGAGGACCACGGCCTCATCGTGCGCTGCTGCACCTGCGACGACGTGCTCATGATCGTCGTCCAGGAGCCGGAGGGCAGCTCGATCGACCTGACCGGCATGTCCTGGTTGCGCGTGCGCCGGCCCTAGATCAGGCCGGGCCGCCCTGGATGCCGCCCGCGGCGGGAGCTACGGCCCCGCGGCGGGAGATACCGCCACTCGCGGCGGGTTAATCGTCTCGCGGCGGGAGGTGCGCCTCCCGCCGCGAAACAGTTTCTCCCGCCACAGGGGACGGCCGAACGGGATGCCTAGCGCGCGGCCGAGCCGTCCGTGTAGTCCTCGTCCTGCTGCTTCCAGGCGAAGAGTGCACGCAGCTCCTTGCCCGTGGCCTCGATGGGGTGCTGGGACTCCTTCTCGCGCAACGCGAAGAACTCCGGGGCTCCGGCATCCTGGTCCGCGATGAAGCGCGCGGCGAAGCTGCCGTCCTGGATGTCGGAGAGCACCGCCTTCATGTTCTCCTTCACGTGGGCGTCGATGACCCGCGGCCCCGACACGTAGTCGCCGTACTCCGCGGTGTCGGAGATCGACCAGCGCTGCTTGGCGATGCCGCCCTCCCACATGAGGTCGACGATGAGCTTCAGCTCGTGCAGCACCTCGAAGTAGGCGATCTGCGGCTGGTAGCCGGCCTCGGTCAGCGTCTCGAATCCGGCCTGCACGAGGTGGGAGACACCGCCGCAGAGCACGGCCTGCTCGCCGAACAGGTCGGTCTCGGTCTCCTCGGTGAAGGTCGTCTTGATGCCGCCGGCACGCAGGCCGCCGATCGCCTTGGCGTATGACCAGGCGAGGTCCCAGGCCTGACCGGAGGCATCCTGCTCGACGGCGGCGATGATGGGGACACCGCGGCCGGCCTCGTACTCGCGGCGCACGGTGTGACCCGGTCCCTTCGGGGCGACCATGATCACGTCGACGCCCTCCGGCGCCTTGATGTAGCCGAAGCGGATGTTGAAGCCGTGGCCGAAGAGGATGGCCTTGCCCGCCGCGAGGTGCGGCTGGATATCCGCGGCGTACAGGCCGCGCTGGTGCTGGTCGGGAGCGAGGATGACGATGACGTCGGCCCATTCGGATGCCTCGGCCGTGCTCAGCACGGTGAAGCCCGCCTCCTCCGCCTTCTGTCTCGACTTCGAGTCGGGCTTGAGGGCGACGACGACCTCGACGCCGGAGTCGCGGAGGTTCTGAGCGTGGGCGTGGCCCTGGGAGCCGTAGCCGATGACGGCGACCCTCTTGCTCTGGATGAGTGCGAGGTCGGCGTCCTGGTCGTAGAAAATCTCGGTCACTTCGTAGTTCTCCTTGTTTTGTGGTTAGTTCTTGAAGACGCGTTCCGTGATGCTCTTGCTGCCACGGCCGATGGCGAGAAGACCCGACTGCGCGATCTCCTTGATGCCGTGGGGCTCGAGGACCCTGAGGAGTGCCTGCACCTTGGCGGTGTCGCCCGTGACCTCGATCACGAGGGCGTCCGGCGCGACATCCACGATCCTCGCCCTGAACAGCGTGGCCGCCTCGAGGATCTGACTGCGGGTGGTGTTGTCGACCCGCACCTTGATGAGCATGTGCTCGCGCTCGACGGTCTGCGCGGGATCGAGCTCGACGATCTTGATCACGTTGATGAGCTTGTTGAGCTGCTTGGTGACCTGTTCGAGCGGAAGCTCCTCGACGTCGACCACCACCGTGATGCGCGACAGACCGGCGATCTCGCTGGCGCCGACCGCGAGGCTCTCGATGTTGAAGCCTCGTCGGGCGAACAGGCCGGCCACCCGGGTGAGGAGCCCGGGTCGGTCCTCGACCAGAAGGGACAGAACGTGGGTCATCGGCCTACTCCTCTTCCCATTCCGGGGCATGCTCTTTCGCGTACTGGACCTTCGAGTTGCCGACGCCCTGCGGCACCATCGGCCAGACGAGCGAGTCCCGGCTCACGATGAAGTCGATGACCACCGGGCGATCGTTCGTCTCGTTGGCGAGTTTGATCGCCGCATCCACCTCGTCCTTCGTGGTGACCCGGATGCCCAGGGCACCGTACGCGTCGGCCATCTTCACGAAGTCAGGAACCATCACCGTGTCGTGCCCGGTGTTCAGGTCGGTGAAGGAGTGCCGCCCGTCGTAGAAGAGGGTCTGCCACTGCCGCACCATGCCGAGCGACGAGTTGTTGATGATCGCGACCTTGATCGGGATGTGATTGATCGTGCAGGTGGCCAGCTCCTGGTTGGTCATCTGGAAGCATCCGTCGCCGTCGATCGCCCACACGGTGCGCTCCGGCTCTGCGACCTTCGCGCCCATCGCGGCGGGCAGCCCGTAGCCCATGGTGCCCGCTCCTCCGGAGCTCAGCCAGGAGTTCGGGCGTTCGTACTTGATGAACTGCGCCGCCCACATCTGGTGCTGTCCGACGCCGGAGGCGTAGATGGCCTCGGGTCCCGTGATCGCCCCGATGCGCTCGATCACGTACTGCGGGGACAGCAGGCCGTCCTCCGGCTCGTCGTAGCCGAGCGGATACTGCTCACGCAGGCTGTCGAGGCGGGCCCACCACTCGGTGAGGTCGCTCCTCTCCGTCGCGGACACCGCGGCGAAGGCGAGGCTGAGGTCGGCGATGACGTCCTTGGCATCGCCGACGATCGGGACATCCGCGGCGCGGATCTTCGAGATCTCCGCCGGATCGATGTCGACGTGGACGACCTTCGCGTCGGGGGCGAACTCGTCCGGCTTTCCGGTCACCCGGTCGTCGAAGCGGGCGCCGAGGGCGACCAGCAGATCGGATTCCTGGATCGCCAGGACCGCGGGAACGGTGCCGTGCATGCCGGGCATGCCGAGGTTCAGCCGGTTCGAGTCGGGGAACACGCCGCGGGCGGTGAGCGTCGTCACGACGGGGGCGCCGACCAGCTCCGCGAGCTCGAGGAGCTCCGCGGAGGCGTTCGCGCGGGAGACGCCGCCGCCGGCGTAGAACACCGGCCGCTTCGCCTCGGCGAGCAGCTGAGCCGCCGCCTGGATCTGCTTGCCGTGGGCCTTCGTCACCGGGCGGTAGCCGGGCAGGTCGACCTTGGGCGGCCAGACGAACGGCGCGGAGTTCTGCTGGCAGTCCTTCGTGATGTCGACGAGAACCGGGCCCGGACGACCGGTCGAGGCGATGTGGTAGGCCGCCGCGAGCGTCGCCGGGATGTCCTCCGGACGGGTGACCAAGAACGAGTGCTTGGTGATCGGCATCGTGATCCCCACGATGTCGACCTCCTGGAAGGCATCCGTCCCCATGAGGGTCGAGAAGACCTGGCCGGTGATCGCGAGCATCGGCACGGAGTCCATGTAGGCGTCCGCGATCGCCGTCACGAGGTTGGTCGCCCCCGGCCCCGAGGTCACGATGGCGACGCCGACCTTGCCGGTGGCCGTCGCGTACCCCTCCGCGGCGTGGCCGGCGCCCTGCTCGTGACGGACCAGGATGTGCCGGATCGCCGTCGAGGACATCAGCTCGTCGTAGAAGGGGATGATCGCCCCGCCGGGCAGGCCGAAGACATCCGTGACGCCGAGCATCTCGAGCGAGCGGAGGATGGCGCCGGACCCGGTGAGCACCTCCGGTGCCGCGGGCTCGGCCGGCCTGGCCGTCGCGGACCTGGTCGCGGTGGGCACGGGATTCGATTCCGTGGACATCAGTTATTCCTTGCGAGGTTGTCGAGCACGAGGGGTGGGCGCAGGCTATCCGGTGATCGCGCCCTCCGCGGCGGAGTGCACGAGCTTGGAGTACTTTGCGAGAACGCCACGGGTATAGCGCGGGGGAAGCGGAGCCCAGCCAGAGCGGCGAGCGGCAAGCTCTTCCGCCTCGACCAGTAGATCGAGGGAGCGAGCGGCGATATCGACCCGTATTAGATCACCATCGCGCACGAAGGCGATGGGACCTGCGTCCACCGCTTCGGGTGCTATGTGGCCGATACACAGTCCGGTTGTGCCGCCTGAGAATCGTCCGTCCGTCAAGAGTAGTACATCCTTGCCGAGGCCAGCGCCCTTGAT
>NZ_DASWPB010000104.1:0-25959 GCF_036404185.1 Lacisediminihabitans sp.
CATTCAGGCCATCACTCCCGCCTATGTGACCAACCGCCAGATCGAGGCAGCTCGTATCGCGATGACCCGTCACATCAAGCGTGGTGGAAAGGTGTGGATCAACATCTACCCCGACCGCCCGCTCACCAAGAAGCCGGCCGAGACCCGCATGGGTTCCGGCAAGGGTTCGCCAGAGTGGTGGATCGCCAACGTCAAGCCGGGTCGTGTGCTCTTCGAGCTCGCCGGTGTGAACGAGACGGTCGCGCGCGAGGCATTGACTCGCGCAATCCACAAGCTGCCGCTCAAGGCACGCATCATCAAGCGCGAGGAGGGCGACGCATAATGGCGATCGGTTCCAAGGAGCTCGCACCCGACGAGCTCGACACCTTCGAAGACGAGCGACTCGTCGACGAACTCAAGAAGGCCAAGGAAGAGCTGTTCAACCTGCGCTTCCAGTCGGCCACCGGCCAGCTGGAGAGCCACGGCCGCCTGCGTGCCGTGAAGCGCGACATCGCTCGCATCTACACGGTCATCCGCGAGCGCGAGCTGGGCATCCGTGCCACGCCCGCTCCGGTGGAGGTGGCCTCCAAGGCCGCGGCCAAGAAGACCAAGAAGGCGGCGGATGTCGCTGCCGAGCCCGACACCGCGCCGGACACCAACGCTGAGAAGGAGGCCTGATCATGGCTACCGAAGCTACCGACAAGGCAACCGCAGAGCTCGACCGCGGGTATCGCAAGACCCGTCGTGGCTATGTCACGAGCGACAAGATGGACAAGACCATCGTAGTCGAGGTCGAGGACCGCGTGAAGCACCCCCTGTACGGCAAGGTCATCCGCCGTACCTCCAAGGTCAAGGCGCACGACGAGGGCAACACCGCCGGCGTCGGTGACCTCGTCATCATCAGCGAAACCCGCCCGCTCAGCGCATCAAAACGCTGGAGACTCGTCGAAATCCTAGAGAAGGCGAAATAAGCCTCCAGCTTGTTTTGAAAATGTAGAGGACACGTAAATGCTTCAGCAGGAATCCAGGCTCAAGGTCGCCGACAACACCGGCGCCAAGGAGCTGCTCACGATCCGCGTTCTCGGCGGCTCCGGCCGCCGGTACGCCGGTCTCGGCGATGTCATCGTCGCGACCGTCAAGGACGCGATCCCGGGCGGAAACGTCAAGAAGGGTGACGTCGTGAAGGCGGTCATCGTTCGCACCAAGAAGGAGACCCGTCGTTCGGACGGCTCCTACATCAAGTTCGACGAGAACGCCGCCGTCATCCTCAAGGCCGACGGCGACCCTCGTGGCACCCGTATCTTCGGGCCGGTCGGTCGCGAGCTGCGCGACAAGAAGTTCATGAAGATCATCTCGCTGGCACCGGAGGTCATTTAGTCATGGCGAACATCAAGAAGGGTGACCTGGTCCAGGTCATCAGTGGCGCATCCCAGGCCCGCGGCGGAGATCGTGGCAAGCAGGGGCGCGTCATCGAGGTCCTGGTCGAGAAGAACCGCGTCGTCGTGGAGGGTGTGAACTACATCACCAAGCACGTCCGTGTCGGACAGAGCGACCGCGGCACCAAGACCGGTGGCATCGAGACCCGCGAGGCCGCGATCCACGTCTCCAACGTGCAGCTGATCGACCCAGACACCAAGCAGCCGGCCCGCGTCGGCTTCACGGTCGAGACGGATGCCACGGGAAAGACCACCCGCGTGCGCTACTTCAAGAAGTCGCGCCGCGCCGCAACCCCCAAGAAGGCCACGAAGGCCTCCGCAAGCAAGGCCAAGCCGGAGACGGCAGACGCCGTCGCCGCTCCGGCCGCCGGAGAGAATGACTGATGACTGACACTGCAACTGCCGCGCCGGTTGGCAAAATCCAGCCGCGCCTGAAGCAGAAGTACCAGACCGAGATCGCGGCCCAGCTGACGAAGGACTTCGGCTTCACGAACGTGCACCAGGTGCCCGGGCTCGTGAAGATCGTCGTCAACACCGGCGTCGGCGAGGCGGCCCGCGACGGCAAGATCATCGACGGCGCCGTGAAGGACCTCACCGCCATCACCGGCCAGAAGCCGCAGGTCACCTCCGCTCGCAAGTCCATCGCCCAGTTCAAGCTGCGCGAGGGCCAGCCGATCGGCGCCCACGTCACGCTCCGTGGCGACAGGGCCTGGGAGTTCCTCGACCGGCTGCTGTCGCTCGCGCTTCCCCGCATCCGCGACTTCCGCGGCCTGTCGGACAAGCAGTTCGACGGCCACGGCAACTACACCTTCGGTCTCACCGAGCAGTCGGTGTTCCACGAGATCGACCAGGACCGCATCGACCGCGTTCGCGGTTTCGACATCACCGTCGTCACCACCGCGAAGAACGACGACGAGGGTCGCGCGCTGCTCAAGGCGCTCGGCTTCCCGTTCCGCAACGCAGAGAACACCCCCGCGTAACCCATCGCACCACCGATCACCCAGGTCGCCAGTTCCGTAAGAGCTGTCGAAACCGGGCGAGGAAGGCACCACCATCATGACAATGACAGATCCGGTCGCAGACCTGCTGACCAGACTGCGCAACGCGAACTCGGCATACCACGACACCGTGTCCATGCCGAACAGCAAGCTCAAGTCCCACATCGCCGAGATCCTCAAGTCCGAGGGCTACATCGGCGGCTGGAAGGTCGAGGATGCCCGCGTCGGCACGACCCTGACCCTGGACCTCAAGTACGGCCCCAACCGCGAGCGCTCCATCGCTGGAATCAAGCGCGTCTCCAAGCCAGGGCTGCGTGTCTACGCGAAGTCGACCGAGATCCCCCGCGTTCTCGGCGGACTCGGCGTCGCAATCCTGTCGACCTCGTCCGGCCTCCTCACGGACCGCCAGGCTTCGAAGAAGGGCGTGGGTGGGGAAGTCCTCGCCTACGTGTGGTAACCAACTCATGTCACGTATCGGACGTCTTCCCATCGAGATCCCGGCAGGGGTCAATGTCACGGTCGACGGTTCAGCCGTCACCGTCAAGGGCCCGAAGGGCGAGCTCGCGCTCACCGTCGCCAGCCCGATCGAGGTCAAGCTCGAGGATGGCCAGCTGCTCGTGAGCCGGCCGGACGACGAGCGCGCGTCGCGCTCGCTGCACGGTCTGACTCGCACGCTGATCGCCAACCAGATCATCGGCGTCACCGAGGGCTACTCCAAGGGCCTCGAGATCGTCGGAACCGGTTACCGGGTGCAGGCGAAGGGCAACTCCGTTGAGTTCGCCCTCGGCTTCTCGCACTCGATCACGGTCGATCCCCCCGCAGGCATCTCCTTTGCCGTAGAAGGCAACAACAGGCTGACGGTGCACGGCATCGACAAGCAGGCCGTCGGAGAGGCCGCCGCAAACATTCGTAAGCTGCGCAAGCCGGAACCCTACAAGGGCAAGGGCGTTCGCTACGTAGGCGAAGTAGTCCGCCGCAAGGCCGGAAAGAGTGGTAAGTAATCATGGCTCTCGGAACTAGAGGCAAGAGCAAGTCGGCGGCCAAGAGCCGTCGTCACGCGCGCCTTCGCAAGAAGGTCGTCGGCACCGAGGCGCGTCCGCGCCTGGTCGTCACCCGGTCGGCCCGTCACGTCTTCGTGCAGGTCGTCGACGACAGCAAGGGTCACACCCTGGCGTCGGCGTCGACTCTCGAGTCGGACCTGCGCACCTTCGACGGTGACAAGACCGCCAAGGCGCACAAGGTCGGCGAACTCGTCGCCGAGCGCGCGAAGAAGGCCGGAATCGAGGCCGTCGTATTCGATCGTGGTGGCAGCAAGTACGCGGGACGCGTCGCGGCCATCGCCGAGGGAGCTCGAGAGGGTGGACTGGACCTGTGAGCGACACAACCAACACAAGCAAGGAGCAGCCCGTGGTTGACACCGTGGCATCCGAGGCCGAACCGACCGTCGAGGTCGTCGAGACCGCGGCCGCAACCGAGCCGACGGCGAACGAGCCCCGCGAGGCCCGTCGTGGCGGCCGGGAGCGCAACCCCAACCAGCAGCGGGGGAGCCGCGACTCCGAGAAGAGCCAGTTCCTCGAGCGCGTCGTCACCATCAACCGCGTCTCCAAGGTCGTCAAGGGTGGTCGTCGCTTCAGCTTCACCGCTCTCGTCGTCGTCGGGGACGGCAACGGTCTGGTCGGCGTCGGTTACGGCAAGGCCCGCGAGGTGCCGACCGCGATCTCCAAGGGCGTCGAGGAGGCGAAGAAGAACTTCTTCCGCGTTCCCCGCGTCGGTGTGACGATCCCGCACCCCGTCCAGGGTGAGGCCGCAGCCGGTGTTGTGCTCCTCCGTCCGGCCTCCGCCGGTACCGGCGTCATCGCCGGCGGTCCGGTGCGCGCCGTACTCGAGTGCGCCGGCATCCACGACGTGCTGAGCAAGTCGCTCGGCTCGTCCAACACGATCAACATCGTGCACGCAACCGTCGCTGCCCTCAAGCAGCTCGAGGAGCCCAGTGCGGTCGCCGCTCGTCGTGGCCTCTCGATCGAGGATGTTGTGCCGGCGCGCCTCCTGCGCGCCCAGGCTGATGCAAAGGCAGGTGTCTGATGGCCGGTCGCCTCAAGGTAACCCAGATCAAGTCCAAAATTAGTGAGAAGAAGAACCAGCGCGACACGCTTCGGAGCCTCGGGCTCCACCGCATCGGCGACGTCGTTGTTCGCGAGGACACCTCGCAGAACCGTGGCTACGTCCGCACCGTCGCTCACCTGGTCAAGGTCGAGGAGATTGACTAATGGCTGAAGAAACCAAGGCTGAGAAGCCCGCAGCAGCCCCGAAGAAGGCGAGCACGGCGAAGGCCGCAGCGCCCAAGGCCGCCACCACGAAGGCCGCGGCGGAGAAGGCTCCGGCGAAGGCCGCGACCAAGGCTCCCGCCAAGGCCGCAGCGGACAAGCCGGCGGCGGACAAGGCACCCAAGGCTGCTCCGAAGACCGCCGCCCCCAAGGCGACCGCGGCGAAGACCGCAGCGGCGAAGGCGGATGACTCCGCCGTCGCGGCGTCCTCCACCAAGGCCGCTTCGGCGAAGAAGGCCCGTCCGGTCGCCGAGGCGCGTCCGCAGGTCCTGAAGGTGCACCACCTCCGTCCGGCTCCCGGCGCCAAGAAGGACCGCATGCGGGTCGGCCGTGGTGAGGGCTCGAAGGGCAAGACCGCCGGTCGAGGCACCAAGGGCACGAAGGCTCGTTACCAGGTCCGTCTGGGGCTCGAGGGTGGAAACCTGAACAGCATCATGCGCACCCCGAAGCTCCGCGGCTTCAAGAACCCGTTCCGGGTCGAGTACCAGGTGGTCAACCTGGAGAAGCTCGTCGAGCTCTATCCGACCGGTGGCGACGTCACGATCAGCGACCTCGTCGCCAAGGGCGCCGTGCGCAAGAACGAGAAGGTCAAGGTTCTCGGGGCGGGCGACATAACGGTTAAGCTGAACGTTGCAGTCGACAAGGTCTCTGGCTCCGCTGAGCAAAAGATCGTTGCAGCGGGTGGCTCCGTAAACTGAGGTCTCGAGGGCGCGCGTCGCCCTCACCCGAGATTTCGGCGAGTAGCCATCCAGGTGGCCCGAAAGGGCCACCTTGCCTTGCCAAGAGAGTTCAACCAGGAGGCCACGTGTTCAGAGCCGTAGCGCGGATATTCCGCACCCCCGACCTTCGCAAGAAGATCGGCTTCACGCTGGCCCTGATTGCGCTGTTCCGGCTCGGATCGTTCATCCCGTCGCCGTTCGTGAGCTTCAGCAACGTGCAGACCTGTCTCGCAGCCAACGCGGGGACCTCCGGCCTGTACGAGCTGGTGAACCTGTTCAGCGGCGGCGCCCTGTTGCAGCTGTCGATCTTCGCCCTCGGCATCATGCCGTACATCACGGCGTCGATCATCGTGCAGCTGCTGCGGGTGGTCATCCCGCACTTCGACACCCTGTACAAGGAGGGTCAGTCCGGCCAGGCCAGGCTCACCCAGTACACCCGTTACCTCACGATCGCGCTCGGTGTCCTCCAGTCGACGACATTGATCACGGTGGCCAGGAGCGGCGCGCTCTTCCCGAGCTCCACCGGAACCCCGGAGTGCTCGGCGCTCATCACCAACTCCGCCTGGTACGCCATCCTGCTCATGGTCATCACGATGACCGCCGGAACGGGCCTCATCATGTGGATGGGCGAGCTCATCACCGAGCGCGGCATCGGCAACGGGATGTCCATCCTCATCTTCACGTCCATCGCCGCCCGCTTCCCCGGCTCGCTCTGGGCGATCGAGCAGGCGAAGGGCTTCGAGACCTTCCTGCTCGTGATCCTCATGGGAATCGTGATCATGGGTCTGGTCGTGTTCGTGGAACAGTCCCAGCGCCGAATACCCGTCCAGTACGCCAAACGCATGGTCGGGCGACGAACCTACGGCGGGAACAACACCTATATCCCGATCAAGGTGAACATGGCAGGCGTCGTGCCCGTCATCTTCGCCTCGTCGCTGCTCTACCTGCCCGCCCTCATCGCCCAGTTCAACCAGCCGGCGGCCGGCAAGAGCCCCGCGGCCTGGGTCACCTGGATCTCGGACAACCTCAAGTCGGGTGACAACCCGCTGTACATGCTGCTGTACTTCCTGCTCATCGTCGGCTTCACCTACTTCTATGTGGCGATCACCTTCAACCCGGAGGAGGTCGCGGACAACATGAAGAAGTACGGCGGATTCATCCCCGGCATCCGGGCAGGCAGGCCGACCGCGGAGTACCTCGACTACGTGCTCACCCGCGTGACGCTGCCCGGTTCGCTCTACCTCGGCCTGATCGCCCTGGTTCCGCTCGTCGCCCTCGGGCTGTTCGGCGCCAACCAGAACTTCCCGTTCGGAGGCGCGAGCATCCTGATCATCGTCGGCGTCGGTCTCGAGACGGTCAAGCAGATCGACTCGCAGCTGCAACAGCGTCACTACGAGGGTCTCCTCCGATGACCCGTCTGCTCATCGTCGGCCCTCCAGGGGCGGGCAAAGGCACGCAGGCGAGCCGCATCGCCGCCCGGTACTCGATCCCCGCGATCGCGACGGGGGACATCTTCCGGCAGAACATCAAGGACCAGACACCGCTCGGGCTTCAGGTGAAGCAGATCGTCGACTCCGGCAACTACGTGCCGGACTCCCTGACGAACGCGCTCGTCGCCGCCCGCCTGGAGGAGGAGGACGCCCGCGAGGGTTTTCTGCTCGACGGCTATCCACGCACTCTCGAGCAGGTCTCCTACCTCGACGACCTGCTCGCCGGGAAGAGCCAGTCGCTCGACGCGGTCATCCAGCTGGTCGCCGACCAGGAGGAGGTCGTCACGCGACTGCGCAAGCGGGCCGTCGACCAGGGCCGCAGCGATGACTCCGAACAGGCCATCCGCTACCGCCAGGAGGTCTACGCGCGCGAGACCACCCCGCTGATCGAGGTCTATCGCGCCAAGGGCCTGCTCGTCGAGGTCGACGGCCTCGGGGAGATCGACGACGTGACCGACCGCATCCTCTCCGCCCTCGCGGCTCGCGAAGTCGTCCCCGTCGCGCAGTGAGCCCGTTCAGGGGTCTCTACAAGTCGCCGGCCGAGTTGCGGCTCATGGTCGCTCCCGGGCTCGCGACCGCGGCGTCGCTGTCGGCCGTGCGCGCCGCCATCCGACCGGGGGTGACGACTATCGAGCTGGATGCGATCGCCGAGCGGGTCATCCGCTCTCTGGGCGGTGAGTCCAACTTCATGAAGGAACCCGGGTATCGCCATACGATCTGCGCGTCCGTCAACGACGACGTCGTGCACGGGATCCCCGGCGATCGGGTGATCCAGCCGGGTGACATCGTCTCGATCGACAGCGGTGCCGAGGTGGGCGGCTGGAACGGCGATGCTGCGATCACCGTGGTGGTGCCGGATCCCACGCGGCCGGAGCTCGTCGCCGAACGGCAGAGGCTCTCCGAGACCACCGAGGGGTCGCTCTGGGCGGGCATCGCGCGACTCGCGGTGGGGGGCCATCTGAATGAGGTCGGCGCCGCCATCGAGGACCACATCGAGTCGGCGGGCGAGTACGGCATCCTCGAGGACTACGTCGGCCATGGCATCGGGCGCTCGATGCACGAGGATCCCCCCGTCTTCAACTACCGCGTGCGCGATCGCGGTCCCCGCATCAAACCGGGGCTCGTCGTGGCCATCGAGCCGATGGTGACCGCCGGTGGCATCGAGACCTTCACGCGGGAGGACGACTGGACGGTCGCCACCGTCGATGGGACCTCTGCCGCGCACTGGGAGCATTCCGTCGCCGTCCACGCCGGCGGCATCTGGGTCCTGACCGCCGAGGACGGCGGGGCCACGGGCCTCGCCCCGTTCGGTGTCATCCCGGTTCCCATCCCGTGACGTCCGGCGCTGCTCGTTCGCCGAAAGCGGAGGAGGATTATAGGCCCGGCTTGGCGAAACACCCGGTTACCACATAAGATTGATCTTTGGTGTCTGCTGCCCCTTTTTGCGTGCTCTTTTGCACGCCCGCCCGGGGCGCGGCACCACAATCCACCCGCACGACCAGCAAACAATACTTTTAGCGACGAAGAGGCTATGGCCAAAAAAGACGGTGTCATCGAGATCGAGGGCGCAGTAGTCGAAGCTCTGCCCAACGCAATGTTCCGCGTTGAGCTGACCAACGGCCACCGTGTTCTTGCCCACATTTCGGGCAAGATGCGTCAGCACTACATCCGCATCCTCCCCGAGGACCGCGTGATCGTGGAGCTGAGCCCTTACGACCTGACCCGCGGCCGGATCGTCTATCGCTACAAGTAGGACTGCCGGAAAGTAACGGCCCCGACGGGTGCTCGCGAGAGCGCCGGGGGTACGAAGACAGCGAGAGAAGAAGAACAATGAAGGTCAAGCCCAGCGTCAAGCCCATCTGTGAGCACTGCCGCGTCATCCGGCGCAACGGCAATGTCATGGTGATCTGCAAGTCCAACCCGCGGCACAAGCAGCGCCAGGGCTGAGCGGTGCCCGGTCACGGGCGCCACGAACGAACAACTGAATACACGAGTAGCACCAAGAATCTCCTCAGCCGGTGACGGCGAACGGGGAGGACACCCGGGGTTGGAGGCCTCGGCACCGGTGCTGTCCATAACCTCCACTCAGCACAAGGAGAAGCCATCATGGCTCGTCTAGCAGGCGTAGACATCCCGCGCGACAAGCGCGTCGAGGTCGCATTGACCTATATTTACGGCGTCGGCCGCACGAGGGCGCTCAAGACCCTCGCCGACACCGAGATCAGCGGCGAGATCCGCGTCAAGGATCTGACCGATGACCAGCTCATCGCCCTCCGCGACTACATCGAGGGGAACTTCAAGGTGGAGGGAGACCTTCGTCGTGAGGTCGCCGCCGACATCCGTCGCAAGGTCGAGATCGGAAGCTACCAGGGCATCCGTCATCGCCGCGGCCTGCCCGTCCACGGGCAGCGCACCAAGACCAACGCTCGCACCCGCAAGGGCCCGAAGCGCACCGTAGCCGGTAAGAAGAAGGCCGGCCGCAAGTAGCCGCCTGCTGCGGAGTCCTCCGCAGCGCCATTTGATTTTTTAGGAGAAGAACATGGCAGCACCCAAGGCGGCAGCTCGCAAGCCGCGTCGTAAAGAGAAGAAGAACATCGCCGTGGGCCAGGCCCACATCAAGAGCACCTTCAACAACACCATCGTGTCGATCACCGACCCGACCGGTGCCGTGATCAGCTGGGCCTCCTCAGGCGGCGTCGGCTTCAAGGGCTCGCGCAAGTCGACCCCCTTCGCCGCGCAGCTCGCGGCGGAGTCGGCCGCTCGCCAGGCACAGGAGCACGGCATGAAGAAGGTCGACGTGTTCGTGAAGGGACCCGGCTCCGGCCGCGAGACCGCGATCCGTTCCCTGCAGGCCGCCGGCCTCGAGGTCGGCTCGATCAACGACGTCACCCCCCAGGCGCACAACGGATGCCGTCCGCCGAAGCGTCGTCGCGTCTAAGACACACCTCTCGCCGGCTGTCCGGCGGGGCCGGGGGGCTCCGTCGGACAACCGGCGTGATGGGATCGTGCCCGATCCTTCAGCTCCAGCGCACAACTCAATAGACCGGCGGGCCAGCCACCCTGTCGAACGCACAAGTGTCAAATAGCGGACACTTCGCCGAAAGGAAACAACAAGTGCTCATTGCACAGCGTCCAACTCTTACCGAAGAGAACATCTCCGAGTTCCGTTCACGGTTCATCATCGAGCCGCTCGAACCCGGCTTCGGCTACACCCTCGGAAACTCCCTTCGCCGCACCCTCCTGTCCTCCATCCCCGGCGCCGCTGTGACGAGCATCCGCATCGACGGCGTGCTGCACGAGTTCAGCACCGTCGCCGGTGTCAAGGAGGATGTCACCGAGATCATCCTGAACATCAAGGGCCTCGTGGTCTCCAGCGAGCACGACGAGCCGATCACCGCCTACCTGCGCAAGCAGGGTGCCGGCGAGGTCACCGCCGCCGACATCTCCGCTCCCGCGGGCGTCGAGATCCACAACCCCGAGCTGCTCATCGCGACCCTCAACGACAAGGCCAAGTTCGAGCTCGAGCTCACCATCGAGCGCGGTCGCGGCTATGTGTCGGCCACCCAGAACCGCAGCGAGTTCAGCGAGGCCGGCCAGATTCCGGTCGACTCCATCTACTCGCCCGTGCTCAAGGTCACCTACCGCGTCGAGGCCACCCGCGCCGGCGAGCGCACCGACTTCGACCGCCTCGTGGTCGACGTGGAGACCAAGAACGCGATCACGCCTCGCGATGCGATCGCTTCGGCCGGTCGCACCCTGACCGAGCTGTTCGGTCTGGCCCGCGAACTCAACTCGACCGCCGAGGGCATCGAGATCGGCCCGGCACCCGTCGACGCCGTGCTCTCGAGCGAGCTCAGCATGCCGATCGAGGACCTCGATCTGTCCGTGCGCAGCTACAACTGCCTCAAGCGCGAGGGCATCAACACCGTGAGCGAACTGGTCGCCCTGTCGGAGACCCAGCTCATGAACATCCGCAACTTCGGACAGAAGTCGGTGGATGAGGTCAAGGACAAGCTCGTTGAGCTTGGCCTGTCGCTCAAGGACACCGTCCCCGGATTCGATGGCGCCCACTTCTACAGCGGCTACGACGACGTTGAAGAGACCAACTAGGCGCGCCACCAGCGACGCCAACGACCATTCGATTCTGGAGACATAGATAATGCCTACGCCAACCAAGGGCCCTCGCCTCGGTGGAGGCCCGGCTCACGAGCGCCTCATGCTCGCGAACCTCGCGGCCGCCCTGTTCACCCACAAGAGCATCAAGACCACCGAGACGAAGGCCAAGCGCCTGCGTCCCGTGGCCGAGCGGCTCATCACCTTCGCCAAGAAGGGCGACCTGCACAACCGTCGTCGTGCGCTCGCCATCATCGGCGACAAGAGCGTCATCCACGAGCTGTTCACCGAGATCGCGCCCCTCGTGGCCGAGCGTGACGGCGGATACACCCGCATCACCAAGCTCGGTTTCCGCAAGGGCGACAACGCCTCCATGGTGCAGATCGAGCTTGTGCTCGAGCCCGTGAACACCAAGCCGAAGGCGAAGGCCTCCACGAAGGCGGAGGCCCCCGCGGCTCCCGCCGCCGAGGAGCCGGCCGCCGAGCCAGCCATCGACGAGACTGCTCCGGTCGAGTCGGAAGAGCAGGCCGAGGCGATCGATGCCGAGACCGCGGAGGTCACGGCGGAGGAGACTCCCGCCGAGGCCGAGCCGGCCGCGGAGGCCGACACCAAGTAGTCGTCGATCACGGACGATGGCCCCGTTCGCGGGGCCATCGTCCGTTAACGGGGGTACGGTGTGCCCATGGCGAGCAGCGATGCGACGGTTCTTTCCCTCGACGGTCCGCTCGGACGCCGCGACGTGCGGATCTCGAGCCCCGGCCGGGTGCTCTGGCCGGAACTGGGCATCACCAAACTCGACCTCGCGCGATACCTGGTCGCCGTCGGCGACGCCTTCGTGGCCGCCAACGGCGGTCGTCCCGTCTCACTGCAGCGCTTCCCCGACGGCATCGACGGCGAACAGTTCTTCTCGAAGAATCCGCCGAGGGGCGCCCCCGAGTACGTCGGGGCGGTGACGGTGGTCTATCCGAGCGGACGCTCGCATCCGCAGATCGTCATCGAGGAGCCGGCCGCCGCCGTCTGGGCCGTGCAGATGAACACCATCGTCTTCCATCCCTGGCCGTCGAGGGCGACGAACAGCGACAACCCCGATCAGCTGCGCATCGACCTGGATCCTCAGCCGGGAACCGGTTTCGAGGACGCCATCCCCGCGGCCTTCGAGCTGAGAGCGGTACTCGCCGAGGCGGGTCTGGAGGCCTTCGTGAAGACCTCCGGCAACCGCGGACTGCATGTCTTCGCGCCGATCGATGCGACGCGGGAGTTCCTGGAGGTCCGGCACGCCGTCATCGCCGTGGCTCGTGAGCTGGAGCGCCGGATGCCGGACAGGGTCACGACCTCGTGGTGGAAGGAGGAGCGCGGCCGGCGGGTCTTCGTCGACTTCAACCAGGCGAACCGGGACCGCACGATGGCCGGCGCGTACAGCCCACGCGCCCTCCCGGCCGCCACGGTCTCCTGTCCTCTCGAGTGGGGCGAGCTCGGCGATGCCGCCCCGGGGGACTTCACCATCGAGAGCCTCCCCGGCAGGCTGCAGACCGTCGGCGACCCGTGGAGGGGGATGGACTCGCGGGCCGGCTCGATCGACACGCTGCTCTCCTGGTGGGATCGCGATCTGGCCGCCGGCCTCGGAGAGCTGCCGTTCCCTCCCGACTATCCGAAGATGCCCGGCGAGCCGCCGCGCGTACAGCCGAGCAGGGCACGAGGCGGCGGGGCTCAGTCGCCGGGCGAGGTCAACACCTCGCCCAGATCGTAGGCGGCGGGGCGGTCGAGCTGCTCGAACGTGCACGACGACGCCTCGCGATCCGGCCGCCAGCGGAAGAACTGCACCGAGTGCCGAAAGCGCGAGCCCTCCATCTGGTCGTAGCGGACCTCGGCGACCCGGATCGGGTCCAGGCGAACGAAGGAGGTGTCCCTGTTCGCGGAGAAGCGGCTGCGGTCGCTGTGTCCCTGGAGGGCATCCCCCGAGTCGTCGAGCAGCACGAGGGGCGCCAATTCGCCCTCGAGCTCGAGGCGCCTGGCATCCGAGAACGCCGAGGCGCCTCCGACGCTCGTGAGCTCGCCGTCGCGGTCGTACAGCCCGAAGAGAAGCGACCCGACGCCGCGCCCGCTCTTGTGCACCCGATACCCCAGCAGCACGACGTCCGCCGTCCTGGCGTGTTTGGTCTTCAGCATGACGCGCTTGCCCGGGGAATAGGGCGCCGCCAGCGGCTTCGAGACCACGCCGTCGAGCCCGGCGCCCTCGAACTCCACCAACCAGCGGCGAGCGAGACCGACATCGGCGGTCAGGCGGGTGAGATGGATGGGTGCGGTCGTCTCACCGAGAAGCCGCTCCAGGCCCGCCCGCCTGCGCTCGAACGGCTGATCGAGCAGGCTCTCCTCGCCGCGCGCGAGCAGATCGAAGGCGACGAACGACGCGGGCGTCTGCGTCGACAGCATGGCGATCCTGCTGGCCGCCGGATGGATGCGCTGGGACAGGGCGTCCCAGTCGAGCCGTTCCGCGCCACGCGGGCCCGTACGGACGACGATCTCGCCATCGAGCACGCACGGGCCGTCGAGCCGTTCCGCGAACGCCTCGCGCAGCTCTGGGAAGTAGCGGGTGAACGGTTTCGATCCGCGGCTGCCGATGTCGACCGTGTGTCCGTCGAAGTAGACGATCGCCCGGAAGCCATCCCATTTCGGCTCGTAGACGAGGCCGCCGGCGACGCTGTCGGGCTCGGGAACGGTGTCGATCGATTTCGCCAGCATCGGCGACAGGGGATTGTCCGGTCCAAACTCCATGCCGCAATCCTCCTCCGCCGGTCTACATCGGGGTAGGGGCGAGTCCGTAGTCGTTCGGACCGACCGCAGGAGGCAGCTCCGCGAGGCGCTGCAGCGCATCCTTGATCACCCCGACGTAGATCGCGCCGCCCGCCGGGCCCGGATGGATCTGGTCGCGGGCGAGCGTGTCGAGGTGGCCGGCGATGGCATCCTTCCAGTTCGCCAGCTCCACGTCGCGGTACTGCTGGGCGAACTGGGCGAGCGCCGCGTTGACCCCATCCGTCCAACCGCGTGGTGCCTGGACGTTGATCACGACGATCTCGCGGTGCCGGCCGATCATTGTGTGGATCTGATCGAGGGTCGCGCGCTGGATGGGACCGTTGGTGCCGAGCCCGATCACCACCGTCGGCCGCAGGACGCCGGAGCCCATCAGCTGCTGGATCAGGGCGGGCGCCGAGGAGAGCTGTCGTGAGACCACGGCGTCGATCTGGATGCCGGGGAAGGCCGCCTGCAGCTCCGGGGCGGATGCCAGCATGACCGAGTCCCCGATCGCGGTGATCTGATCCCCGCCGGGAAGCGGTGGAGGCGACGGCGCGGCACTCGGCGAGCCGGACGGGGCGGGCCGTGCCGCCGGACCGTGACCCGCTATCGCCTGCTCGCCGCGTTCGATCACCGTCTGCGCGCCGGATTCGCCCGGATCACGGACGACCGCCGCACCGGTCGCGGTTCCCGCGCCGAGCAGCAGCAGCACCGCGAACCCCGTGGCGAGGACCCTCCTTCGGGAGCCGACCCACCGCCGGAGCGTCGCCAGCAGGCCGTCGCGTCGGATCGGCCGCTCCACGAGCGTGTAGGAGCATCCGGCTACGGCGACGGTGATCACCAGGGCCAGCCCGCCGAGACCCCACCCGCCCGCTCCCGTCCTGGACCAGTCGGGCAGCGCTGCCGAGAGAAGCACGAACACCGGCCAGTGCCAGAGGTAGAGACCGTACGAGCGTTCGCCGATCCATCGGATCGGGGAGAGGTCCAGCAGCCGGCCGAGCCAGGAGCCGGGAACCAGGGAGCCCGCGATGGCGATGGCGGTCAGCACGGCAACGGCCACCAGCCCGCCTCGGTAGACGATGGTCGCCTCCGCGGGCATGATCGCCGCGAGCAGGACGAGCGCGGCGATGGAGAGCAGGCCGAGAGCGGGGAGGATCCTCCTGAGTCTCGGCGCCCTCGCGAGCGGGGAGGTGGACCACGGATGCACGGCTATCGCCAGCGCCGCACCGATCGCCAGCCCGAAACTGTGGGTGTCGGTGCCGTAGTAGACGCGGGTGGGGTCGCTTCCCGGCAGGAACAGGATGCCCATCGCGGCGGCAGAACAGGCCGCGGTGGCCACGACGATGGCGAGCTGCACGCGCCTGGACTTGATGAGCGCGAGGAGCAGGATCGCCAGCGGCCAGACCAGGTAGAACTGCTCCTCGACGGCGAGCGACCAGAGGTTGCGGAACAGCTCGGGAGCCGTGGTGTCGAAATAGCTCTGTCCGGAGCCGATCGAGAGCCAGTTGCTGCTGAAGGTCGCCGCCCCGAGCACCTGTCTTCCCAGATGCACGATGACGTCCCCGCCGAGGAGCGCCGCCACCGCGCCGCAGGCGGCCACGAGGATGAGGAGCGCGGGCAGCAGCCGGCGGGCGCGGCGCATCCAGAACGAGCCAAGCCGGATCCGGCCGGCGGTCGCCCGTTCCCTGAGCAGCAGCCCGGTGATGAGGAAGCCGCTGATCACAAAGAAGACGTCGACACCGAGATACCCGCCCGGCAGGAAGCCTGGCGTCAGGTGGAACAGCATGACGGCGAGCACGGCGATGGCACGCAGCCCGTCCAGGCCGGGGATGCGCGAGGAGGGGGTCGTCGAACCGGACGGCCGCACTGAGGCGGTCGTCGTCTTGGGTCGCGGCGGGGTCGGCTTCATGGGATGGCCATCTGAGTTTCGTCGGCGATGACCGCCCAGGTCAACTCGGCGCGGGCGGTTCACCGAATTGACCAGAATAGACTCGGGGCGTGGAAGCCGAAGACCCGCGGGCGGATGGAGCGGCGACCAGGCGCATCCGTCTGGACATCGCCTACGACGGCGGCGGCTTCCGCGGCTGGACCAAGCAGCCGGGCCTCAGAACCGTGCAGGGCGAGCTCGAGTCCGCCCTCTCGATGATCTTCAGCCGCTTCGGCGAGGCACCGGGGCTGACGGTGGCCGGCCGCACGGATGCCGGCGTCCACGCACTCGGCCAGGTGGCCCACCTCGACCTGACCGTGGCGCAGTTGGACAGTCTCGCTCGCCCACGAGGAGGGGTGCCGTCCCTCGATCCCGCGGATGCCGCGGCCTCCCTCGCGAGGCGGATCAACGGCATCCTCGGTCTCGACTCCGACGTCCACGTATCCGGCTCCCGGCTCGCCCCGGAGGGCTTCGATGCCCGGTTCTCCGCCGTCTGGCGTCGCTACGAGTACCGGGTCGCCGACGCGAGCGGACCGCGCAACCCGCTCGAGCGCAATCGCACGCTCTGGTATCCGGCCGAGCTCGACGTCGCCCGGATGTCGCTCGCGGCCGGGTCGCTCCTCGGGCTCCACGACTGGGCTGCCTACTGCAAACCACGGGAGGGGGCGACGACCATCCGCACCCTGCAGGACTTCGGCTGGAACCGAGGGACGGATGGTGTGCTCGTGGCGTCCGTGCGGGCGGATGCGTTCTGCCACAGCATGGTGCGCGCCCTGGTCGGGGCGACCATCGCGGTCGGCGAGGGCAAGCTGGAGGTCTCGCGCCTGGTGGTGCTGCGCGACCGCCTCGTGCGCACCAGCGAGTTCAAGGTCGCGCCGGCCAAGGGCCTGACCCTCATGGAGGTCGGGTATCCGCAGGCGGAGGAACTCGGGGCCAGGGCGACGGTGACCCGCGCTCGCCGCACCGTGGAGACGGCACCGCCTTTGACCCCGGGCCGGGAAATGGTCTAAAGTAGACCCTTGGTGTCTCCCGCCCTGTTGCGGGGCACCCGAACTTGAGCCCTCCACCGGCAGCGTTCCCGAAGATCCTTCGCGGAACATCCATCGGAGTGGGATTCACGAACGCCTCATTTCGACCGAGAAAGCAGCACTATTGTGACGCGCACCTTTTCCCCCAAGCCCGACGATGTCCAGCGCGACTGGCTCATCATCGACGCGACCGACATCGTCCTCGGCCGCTTGGCCAGCCACGCGGCCACGCTGCTGCGCGGTAAGCACAAGCCGACGTTCGCCCCCCACATGGACATGGGCGACTTCGTGATCATCATCAACGCCGAGAAGATCGCCCTCACCGGCGCCAAGCTCGCCCAGAAGAAGGCATACCGCCACTCCGGTTACCCGGGAGGCCTGTCGGCCGAGACCTACGCGGAGATGCTCGAGAAGCACCCGACGCGTGCCGTCGAGAAGGCCGTCCGCGGAATGCTCCCCAAGAACTCCATCGGTCGTGCCCAGCTCACGAAGCTCAAGGTCTACGCAGGCGCAGAGCACCCCCACGCTGCACAGCAGCCCAAGACCTACACCCTCGGCCAGGTCGCGCAGTAGCGCGGACCAGAAAAACAAGGATTCTCAACCATGGCGAAGATCGAAGACTCTCTCGACACCACCGCGCTCGAGTCGTACACGACCGAGAGCGCCGAGGAGGTCGCGCCCAAGACGCCGCGTGCCGTCCTCAACGTTCCCGGCGCGGCCGTCGGCCGTCGTAAGCAGGCCATCGCCCGCGTGCGCATCGTCCCCGGCTCCGGCACCTTCACGGTCAACGGACGCACGCTGGCCGAGTACTTCCCGAACAAGCTCCACCAGCAGCTCATCAACGACCCATTCAAGGTCCTCGACCTGCTCGGCAGCTACGACGTGATCGCGCGCATCACCGGTGGTGGCCCCTCCGGCCAGGCCGGCGCGCTGCGTCTCGGCATCGCCCGCTCCCTCAACCAGATCGACGAGGAGAACAACCGCGCCTCGCTCAAGAAGGCCGGCTTCCTGAGCCGCGACGCCCGCGTCAAGGAGCGTAAGAAGGCCGGTCTCAAGAAGGCACGTAAGGCTCCGCAGTTCTCGAAGCGCTGACGCGCCCTCTGTAGGCCGCGACCTTCATGCCACGACTATTCGGCACCGATGGTGTCAGGGGTTTGGCGAACCACGACCTCACGGTCGAGCTCTCCCTGCGCCTCGCCCAGGCGGCCTCGGTCGTCCTGGGCAAGGGGCGGTTCGCCGACGGCAGGCGCGCCTCCGGGCGCAGGCCGATCGCCGTCGTCGCCAGGGACCCGCGGGTCTCCGGTGAGTTCCTCGCCGCGGCCGTGACCGCCGGCTTCGCCAGCTCCGGCGTCGACGTCCTCGACGCCGGCATCATCCCGACGCCCGCCGCCGCGTTCCTCATCGCCGACATCAAGGCCGACTTCGGTGTGGTCATCTCTGCCTCGCACAATCCCGCGCCGGACAACGGCATCAAGTTCTTCGCCGTCGGCGGCACCAAGCTGCCGGACGAGGTCGAGGACCGCATCGAGGCGGCGCTGGACGAGCAGAAGCTGTCGCCGACGGGTGTCGAGGTCGGACGCATCCGGCGGTTCGCCGACGCGGAGGACCGCTACGTCGTCCACCTTCTCTCCACGCTGCCGAACCGGCTCGACGGCATCCATGTGGTCCTCGACTGCGCCAACGGCGCGGCGTCGGGGATCTCGCCGGAGGCATTCACGGATGCGGGGGCGCGGGTCACCGTGATCGGCTCCGACCCGGACGGCTACAACATCAACGACGGCGTCGGCTCGACCCACCTCGAGGTCCTGTCCGCCGCCGTGCTCGAACACGGTGCCGACGTCGGCATCGCCCACGACGGCGACGCCGACCGCTGTCTCGCGGTCGACCATCTCGGCCGGGTCGTCGACGGGGACCAGATCATGGCCGTTCTCGCCCTGTCGATGAAGGAGCGCGGGCTCCTCAAGGACAACACCCTCGTCGCTACGGTGATGAGCAACCTCGGCCTGCGGGTCGCGATGGCCGAGCACGGCATCACGCTGCTGCAGACGGCCGTCGGCGACCGCTACGTGCTCGAGACCCTCAACGAGCGCGGGCTGAACCTCGGCGGTGAGCAGTCCGGGCACGTCATCATGAGCGACTTCGCCACCACGGGAGACGGCATCCTCACCGGCCTGCAACTCGTCGCCGAGATGGCCCGTACCGGCAAGTCACTCGCCGAGCTGGCATCGGTGATGACGGTGTATCCCCAGATCATGATCAACGTGCGCGGGGTGGAACGGAGCGCACTCGCCTCCGACGAGGTCATCGCCGCTGCGGTGACGGCGGCGGAGGAGCGCCTCGGCGCCGGCGGTCGTGTGCTGCTGCGGCCGTCCGGGACGGAGCCGCTCGTGCGGGTCATGGTCGAGGCGGAGCAGCAGTCCGTCGCCGACGAGATCGCCCAGTCCCTCGCCGCCCTCGTCGGCGAGCGCCTGGCGCTCTAGCGTCACCTGCCCCACCGGCTTCCCGCCGCGATCCCCCTCCCGTCCCCGTCCCCGTCCCTGTCCGATCTCAAGGAGATTCGGCGCCCGACCCCCGGCGTGGACTGAGTTCAGCGGCGCCGAGCCCGAATCTCCTTGAGATCGGACAGGGCGACCCGGGTGCTGATACGGATGCGGGGCGGGTGCGGGTGGGCGGGGCTAGAGCTTGCGCAGCAGCACGCTGTTGACGGTGTGGTCGGCGCTCTTGCGGAGCACGAGATCGGCGCGCGACCTGGTCGGCAGCACGTTCTGCACGAGGTTCGGCTCGTTGATGCTCGCCCAGATCCCCGCCGCGGTCTCGATCGCCTGCTCTGGGGTGAGGCTCGCGAAGCGGTGGAAGTACGACTGCGGGTTGGTGAAGGCGCTCTGCTGCAGGGTGAGGAAGCGCTCCTCGTACCACCTGGCGATGTCCGCCGTCCTGGCATCGACGTAGATGGTGAAGTCGAAGAGGTCGCTCACCGCGAGGCCGTGCCCGCTGGTCGGCGGCTGCAGCACGTTGAGCCCCTCGACGATGAGGATGTCCGGCCGGCGGACCACGATCTCCGCGTCGGCGACGATGTCGTAGCTGAGGTGCGAATAGAAGGGTGCACGCACCTCCTCCACGCCGCTCTTCACCTGGGTGACGAAGCGCAGCAGCGACCTGCGGTCGTAGGACTCCGGGAAGCCCTTGCGCTGCATGAGCCCGCGCCGCTCGAGCTCGGCGTTCGGGAGCAGGAAGCCGTCGGTGGTCACCAGCTCCACCCTGGGAGTGTCCTCCCAGCGGGAGAGCAGCTCGCGCAGCAGCCGGGCGCTCGTCGACTTGCCCACGGCGACGGAGCCGGCCACGCCGATGACGAAGGGGGTGCTCGGTCCGTCGCGGTGCAGGAACCGGCTGGTGTCCCTGTGGAGGTGCCGCGCGCCCACCGCATAGAGGTTCAGCAGTTTGCTCAGCGGCAGATAGACATCGGTGACCTCGCGCAGGTCCAGTCGATCGCCGAGACCCTGGAGCGCGACGATCTCCGTCGGGGTGAGCGGCAGCGGTGTCGTGGGGGCGAGGGCCGCCCAGTCCGCGCGATCGATTTCCACGAACGGGGTCGTGTTGGAATGCTCAGGCATAGGCCATCCAGGCTACCGGACGTCACGATCCGTGGTGTCGCGGGGCGGCGCCGGGCGGATGCGCATGCCCGGTACCGTAAAATCGGGCCCATGTGTGGAATCGTGGGTTATGTCGGCAGTGATCAGAGCATCGAGGTGCTGTTGGGCGGCCTGCGCCGCCTCGAGTATCGGGGGTACGACTCCGCGGGCATCGCGGTGATCGACCCGGAGGGGGAGCTGCACACCCGCAAGCGCGCCGGCAAGCTCCAGGTCCTCGTCGACGACCTGGAGGCGACGGGCCTTCCCAACGGATCGACCGGCATCGGCCACACCCGCTGGGCGACGCACGGCGGCCCCAACGACCAGAACGCGCATCCGCACCTGGGCGACGACGGCAAGCTCGCCCTCATCCACAACGGCATCATCGAGAACTTCGCCGAGCTCAAGGCGGAGCTGCTCGCCGAGCACCCGGAGACCGTCTTCACGAGCGAGACCGACACCGAGGTGGCCGCGCTGCTGGTCGGATTCGAATACCGCAAGACCGGCGACCTTCCGCAGGCGCTGCTCAACGTGGTCGCGCGGTTGCACGGGGCATTCACGCTGCTCGTCCTGCACAGGGACCAGCCAGGAGTCGTCGTCGGCGCCCGCCGCAATTCCCCGCTCGTCATCGGCCTGGGCGACGGCGAGAACTTCCTCGGCTCCGATGTCGCGGCCTTCGTGGAGCACACCCATCGGGCGATGGAGATCGGCCAGGATCAGGTCGTGACCATCCGCAAGGACTCGGTCGTCGTCACCGACTTCGACGGGCTGCCCGTGGAGACCCGCGAGTTCGAGGTGGAATGGGATGCGTCCGCTGCCGAGAAGGGTGGCTGGTCGAGCTTCATGGCCAAGGAGATCAGCGAGGAGCCCGCGGCCGTCGCGAACACCCTCATCGGCCGGATCGTGGACGGCGCCGTGCACCTCCCCGAGCTCGAATCCCTGAGCGGCGAGATCCTCCGCGACCTGGATCGCATCGTCATCATCGGCTGTGGGACCGCGGCGTACTCGGCGATGCTCGGCAAGTACGCGATCGAGAAATGGGCCAGGATCCCGGTCGACGTCGAGCTCTCGCACGAGTTCCGCTATCGCGACCCGGTGATCAACTCCCGCACGCTCCTCGTCTCGATCAGCCAGTCCGGCGAGACCATGGACACCCTGATGGCGGTGAAGTACGCGCGCAGCCTCGGTGCCAGGACCCTGTCGATCTGCAACACCCAGGGATCGACGATCCCGCGCGAGTCCGACGCGGTCCTCTACACGCACGCCGGCCCGGAGGTCGCCGTCGCCTCGACCAAGGCCTTCGTCGCCCAGGTCGCCGCCATCTACCTGTTCGCGCTGCGGCTCGCCGGCGCACGGTCGACCCTCACCCCGTCCGAGGTCTCCGGCCTGCTCTCCGAGCTGGCCGCGCTTCCGGCGCAGCTGGACGTCGTGCTCGAGGAGCAGGATGCGATCAAGCAGCTGGCCGGCTGGATGACCGACACTCGGTCGGTGATCTTCCTCGGCAGGCACGCCGGCTATCCGATCGCGATGGAGGGCGCGCTCAAGCTCAAGGAGGTCGCCTACATCCACTCGGAGGGCTTCGCGGCCGGCGAGCTCAAGCACGGCCCGATCGCTCTCATCGAGCCGGGCCAGCCCGTGTTCGTCATCGTTCCCAGCCCGCGGGCGAAGGACTCTCTGCACAAGAAGGTGGTCTCGAACATCCAGGAGATCCGGGCGCGCGGCGCGCGGATCCTCGCGATCGCCGAGCAGGGGGATGCCGCGGTGCTGCCATACGCGGACGTGGTGATCCCGATCCCGCTCGCCTCCACGCTCTTCGAACCGGTCCTCGCGGTCGTCCCGCTGCACATCTTCGCCCTCGAGCTCGCCTCCGCGAAGGGCCTCGACGTCGACCAGCCGCGCAACCTCGCCAAGTCGGTCACGGTCGAGTAGGCGGTGTCCTCGTTGCGCCCGGCTACCCGAGTTGCCCACTTTGGTCGGGTTAGGTCACCCCTAACCCGACCAAAGTGGGCAACTCGGGGTGGGGGGCAGGGGTGACGCCGTGATCATCGGGATCGGCGTGGATGTCGTCGACCTCGCCCGCTTCGAGCGTGCGGTCGGTCGCACCCCTGCCCTTCGCGAGCGTGTCTTCACCGCCGCAGAGCGCGACCTGCCGCTTCGCTCGCTCGCCGGCCGCTTCGCCGCCAAGGAGGCCCTGATCAAGGCCATCGGGGACTCGACGGGCGTGCGGTGGCACGACATGGAGGTCGTCTCCGACGAGCTCGGCAATCCAGGATTCGTGCTGTATAACGCGGTTGCAGCGATCACCGAGAGTCGCGGCATCCGGCGCATCCACCTCTCCATCTCGCACGACGCCGGCATCGCGATCGCCTACGTGGTGGTCGAAGGATGACGCGCCCGCTCCGTGAGGCCCGGATCGACCTCGGCGCGATCCGCGCGAATATCGACGTGCTGCGTCGCGCCGTCGCGCCGTCGCAGACGATGGCCGTCGTGAAGGCGGACGGCTACGGGCACGGTGCAGTCGAGACGGCGAAGGCTGCGGTCGGCGCCGGCATCGACTGGATCGGGGTCACCGACGTCACCGAGGCGCTCGCGCTGCGGTCGGCAGGCGTCTCCGCTCCCATCCTCACCTGGCTGCACGGCCGTGATGCCGACTTCGAGGCCGCCGTCACGAAGAAGATCGACCTCGGCGTCAGCACCATGGAGCAGCTCGACCGCGCAGCGTCGACCTCGGGCAAGGCGCAGGTGCAGCTCAAGGTCGACACCGGGCTCAGCCGCAACGGCGTCGAGGAGCGCGAGTGCGCCGCGGTGTTCGCCCGTGCGGCAGAGCTCGAGCGGAGCGGCAGCGTGCGCGTGCGCGGCATCTGGAGCCATCTCGCCAACGCGGGCGAGGCCGAGGACCTCGAGCAGGTGCGCCGCTTCGACGCGTTCCTGGCGGCGGCGGCCGACGCAGGGCTCACCCCGGACATCCGCCATCTCGCCGCGACGGCGGGTGCGCTCAGAGTGCCGTCCTCCCGGTATGACCTGGTGCGCCTCGGCATCGGGATCTATGGCCTGTCGCCGTTCGACGACACGGCTTCCGCCGCACTGGGCCTCAGACCCGCGATGGAGCTGAGCGCTGAGATCGTCTCCGTGAAGAGGGTGCCGGCCGGCAGCGGCGTCTCGTACGGGTACACCTATCGCACGGCGCGAGAGACGAGCCTCGCGCTCGTGCCCCTCGGCTATGCGGACGGCATCCCGCGCGACGCGTCTGGCGTCGCACCCGTCTCGATCAACGGCGTCACGTATCGGATCGCCGGTCGCGTCGCCATGGACCAGTTCGTGGTGGATGTCGGCGACGCAGACGTCAGCGTCGGCGATCGGGCCATCGCGTTCGGCGACCCCGCGACGGGTGTTCCCGGCGCAGACGACTGGGCGGCGGCCACCGGCACCATCGACTACGAGATCGTGACCAGGGTCGGCCCAAGGGTCACGAGGGTCTTCGAGCGATGACCCGGCTCACCATCGAGACGCCCGAGCTGATGGGCGACCTCGGAGCCAGCATCGCCGACCAGGTGCGCGCGGGCGACCTCATCGCGCTGAACGGCGAGCTCGGAGCGGGCAAGACGACGTTGACGCGGGGGCTCGGCGCGCGGCTGGGCGTGCGGGGCGCCGTGACCAGCCCGACTTTCGTGCTCGCGCGCACGCATCCCCGCGCGGACGGCGCCCCGCTCGTCCACGTCGACGCGTACCGCCTTTCGAGCGCGGCCGAGCTCGACGACCTCGACATCGACTACGACAACTCCATCGTGGTGGTCGAGTGGGGCGCAGGCCTCCTCGACGGCATCGCGGACGACTGGCTCGAGGTCGACATCGTGCGGCCGACCGGCGGGACCGGCACGCCGACGGTCGCGGAGGATGCCGACGCAGACATCGCAGAGCCCAGGACCGTCACGATCACCGGCCACGGCGACCGCTGGAAAGACTTAGGGTGGGTCGGTGCTGCTCGCGATTGACACCTCGGCGGGAACCAGTGTCGCCGTGGTCGACCGCGACGCCGGGATCATCGCCGAGGGCGCGGAGGCGGACACCCGCAGACACGCCGAGATCATCGGGACGCTCATCGACGAGGTGCTGCGCCAGTCGGGCGTCTCCATCGCCGACCTGAGCGGCGTCGCGGTCGGGATGGGCCCAGGACCGTTCACCGGCCTGCGCGTCGGCATCGCCGCGGCGAGGGCGTTCGCGTTCGGCGCAGGAAAGCCGGTCGTTCCGGTCGTCAGCCACGACGCGGTCGCCTTCGGCGCGACCGGTCCGACGCTGGTGGTGACGGATGCCCGCCGCCACGAGGTCTACTGGTCCGCGTACTCGGGGAGCGACGCCGCCGGCCTTCCCGTGCGGGTCGCGGGCCCCGGGCTCGAGGCGCCTGACCGGTTGCCGCTCGCGGTGCCCGGTTTCGCCGAGTTCGACCGGATCGACGCGGCAGAGGTCGCCGCCTCATCCATCGGTCTCGTCGCGGAGCTGCTCTACCTGCACAGGCGGCCGTTCGCGAGCTCCGATGCCCTGTATCTCAGATCGCCGGACGTCACGATCTCGGCCGGACCGAAGCGGGTCAGCTGATGGCGTTCAGGCTCAGGCGGGCGACCGTGGCCGACCTCGACGCGATCATGGCGATCGAGTCGTCGACGTTCGCGAACGACGCGTGGTCGTCGGAGTCGATGCGCGGCGAGCTCGCGAGCACGCATACGGTCTATCTCGTGGCGTCCGACCAGGATGCCCCGGATGCGCTCGCGGGCTACGCGGGACTGCTCGCGCCGCGCCGCAGCGGCAACGCGGACATCCAGACCATCGCCGTCGCGCCGTCGGCCAGACGCCGCGGACTCGGAAGGATGCTCATGCTCGCCCTCATCGACGAGTCGCGCGGCCGCGGCGCCACCCACGTCTTCCTCGAGGTCCGCGCAGACAACCCGAATGCCCACGCGCTCTACGACTCCCTCGGATTCGAGCAGATCGCCGTGCGGGCGAAGTACTACCAGCCAGACGGAGTGGATGCGCAGATCATGAGGCTCGCGCTGTGACCGCCGCGGAACCGCTCGTTCTCGGCATCGAGACGAGCTGCGATGAGACCGGCATCGGGATCGTGCGGGGCTCGCGGCTGCTCGCGAACGTGATCTCGTCGTCCATGGACGAGCACGCCCGGTATGGCGGGGTCGTGCCGGAGATCGCGGCGCGCGCGCACCTCGAGGCGCTCACCCCCGCGCTGAAGGCGGCGCTCGCCGAGGCCGGCGTCGAGCTCCACGACCTCGACGCGATCGCCGTCACGTCGGGTCCGGGGCTCTCCGGCGCCCTGATGGTGGGAGTCGGTGCGGCCAAGGCGCTCGCGATCGCGCTCGACAAGCCGATCTACGCCGTCAACCACCTCGTCGGGCACGTCGGCGCAGATGTGCTCCGCGACGACGGCACGGCGATCGAACTGCCGACGATCGCCCTCCTCGTCTCCGGCGGGCACACCTCGCTGCTGCTGGTCCGCGACCTGGTGTCAGATGTCGAACT
>NZ_DASWPB010000105.1:0-17966 GCF_036404185.1 Lacisediminihabitans sp.
GACCTGCCACCCGCCCTCGCCGACCGCTACCTCGCTCTCAAGGCGGCCGGACGGCTCTGAGGAGGGAGGACTACTCTGGCTGCGATGACTGAAATCCGCGTGACCACGCATACCCTGTTCTCCCGTCTGGTCGCCGAGGCCTTCGGCACCTTCCTGCTGGTGTTCGGAATCGTCGGCACCGCGCTGTTCACCTCCGGCAACACGGGCATCCTCGGTGTCGCCCTCGCGGCGGGTCTCGCCGTGGCCGCAGGCGCCTTCGTCTTCGGCCCGGTCTCCGGGGCGCACTTCAACCCGGCCGTCACCCTCGCCGCGGCCGCGGCCGGTCGCATCCGCTGGCGCGAGGTCGTGCCGTACATCCTCGCCCAGCTCGTCGGCGGGATCGGTGCGTCCTCGCTGCTGTTCGCCATCTCCGCTGGCGGTCCGAGCGGATACCTCGCGAACGTCGTCAAGGGCGGCTTCGCGTCCAACGGCTACGGAGATCACTCCCCCGCGGGGTTCACCGTCGTCGCCGTGGTGCTCACGGAGTTCATCCTGACGACGCTGTTCGTCTACGTCGTGCTCGGCCTCACCCGCGGCGGTGCACCGGCCGCCGTCGCGCCGCTCGCGATGGGACTCGCGCTCACGCTCGTCTATCTCGTCGCCGTCCCGGTCAGCAACGCCTCGATCAACCCGGCCCGGTCGATCGCCACCGCGATCTACGGCGGCCCCACGGCTCTCGGCCAGCTGTGGGTGTTCATCCTGGTCCCGATCCTCGGCGCGCTCGTGGCCGGGTTCAGCTACCGTGCCCTGTTCGACCGCGCCCCGCTCGCGGGCGGCGACGCGGACTGAGGCTCCGCCTATCCGGCGACGATCCGGCGCGCTCCTGCCTCGAACTCGTTGAGGTCGCCGGTCTCGCCCGCGACCGCCGCGCGACGGCCGATGACCCATTGGTAGACCAGGAAGGCGCCGAGCGCGACCGTGCCGATGCCGATCTTGATCGCCCAGGGCCAGTCCTGCCGGGTGACGAAGCCCTCGATGACGCCGGAGACCAGGAGCGACAGGATGAGGCCGATCGCCACCGTGAACAGGGAGCGCCCCTCCTCGGCGAGCGCCTGCGCACGAGTCCTGGCACCGGGTGCGATCCAGGCCCAGAAGATGGCGAGCCCCGCCGCCCCCGCCACGAAGATCGAGTAGAGCTCCACCTGGCCGTGCGGGGCGATGTAGAGGAAGAAGATGTCGAGTCGCCCGTGTGAGGCCATCAGCGCCGCGGAGAGCCCGAGGTTCTGGGCGTTCGTGAACAGCAGGTACGGCGCATAAACGCCGGTGACGCCGAAGGCGATGCACTGCGCGGCGATCCAGGCGTTGTTGGTCCAGACCTGTCCGGTGAACGAGGACGGCGGATGCGCGGAGTAGTAGCCGACGAAGTCCTGCTCGACGAACTGCCTGCGCATCTCCTCCGTGCCGACGTTCGCGAGCACGCCGGGCGTGTCGAGCGCCCAGAGGGCGTACAGGGTCGCGATCACCACGGTCGCCGCGGCGACGGCCAGACAGAGCCAGCGGATACGGAACAGGGCCGCGGGCAGCTGAGCCCCGAAGAATCGCGGAAGCTGGCTGAGGATGTTGCTCCCGGCTCCCGTGAACCGCAGCCGGGCCCTCGACAGGGACAGCGAGAGCCGTTCCCCCTCCACGGATTGACCGGCCGTCGCCTTGATCGCCGAGAGCTGGCTCGCGCCGGACTGGTAGTGGTCGATGAGCGAGTCGGCCTCCTCGCCGGTCAGCCGATTTTTCGATCCGAGCCGGGCAAGCTCATCCCATTCATCGCGGTGAGCGGCAGAGTAGGCGTCGAGGTCCATCTGCTTAGATACTAGACATGGCCAGTCCCGCCGCGGCGTACGCGGCCTACGACGAGTCGGAGCTGATGACCGGCGAGGCGGTCGGCCTCGACCTGCGGCCGACCGGTTTTGTGCTCCGTGGTGCCGGCGCCGCCATCGACGTCCTCGTCTCCGTGGGCCTCCTCGTGCTCATCCTGCTCGCGGTCGACTCCCCCGCCTTCTCCGGGCTCCTCGACGACGCGAGCTCGGCGGCCGTCGGCCTCGCCGGAGTGATCTTCTGCATCGTCGTGGTCCCGACGGTCGTCGAGACGGCGACGCGCGGCAGGTCGCTCGGCCGGCTCGCGGTCGGCGCCCGCATCGTCAGGGACGACGGCGGAGCGATCGGGTTCCGGCAGGCATTCATCCGCGCCCTCGTCGGGGTGCTCGAGCTGTTCCTCACCGCGGGGGGCATCGCCGCGATGGTCGGCCTGCTCAGTGACCGGACGAAGCGACTCGGCGACCTGCTCGCGGGCACCTACAGCCAGAACGAACGGTTGCCGAGGGCCGCGAACCACCTCTTCGGTGTTCCGGCGGAGCTCAGCGGTTGGGCTGCGACAGCCGACGTCGCGAGGATGCCGGACGGACTGTCCCGGCGCATCACCCAGTTCCTCCGGCAGGCGTCCCGGCTCACCCAGGAGGCGCGCACCCGACTCGGGGCCGAGCTGGAGGCCGAGGCCTCCCGCTACGTCTCGCCCGTTCCGCCGGAGAGCCCGGAACTGGTCCTCGCCGCGATCGCGGCCATCCGTCGCGATCGCGAATACGCCGCCCTACGGCGACAGCAGGATGCTCTCGCCCGGCTCGAACCGGTCCTCACCGGCCTGCCGCACGGCTTCCCTGAGCGAACCTGAAGCTCTGGCTCTTGGAGCTCTTGCTCGTGGAACTCCGCCGCCCGCTCGCCTCGCCGGTCTTGCGCGGACACCACCGGTCCTCCGCGGTCCGCATCCGATCCCATCCCATCATGTCGGCTCAGGCCCATCCTGTCGGCTCAGGGCGTCCGGGTCGATGTCCTTCCTTTCGTCGTGTCACTTCATCGTGACGTCAGGATGAGGTGACACAACGAAAAAAAGTCGTTCGGACAGACGGGTGGACAGCGGACCGACGGACGACGGCGCCCGCCGCCGGGAACCCCGCTCAGTACCGGTAGTGGTCGACCTTGTACGGCCCGTCGGGGTCGACACCGATGTAGGCGGCCTGCTCCGGGGTCAGCCGGGTGAGCTTCACCCCGAGGGCGTCGAGATGCAGGCGGGCGACCTTCTCGTCCAGGTGCTTGGGCAGGGTGTAGACGGCGACCTCGTAGTTCTCACCGTGCACGTAGAGCTCGAGCTGCGCGAGCACCTGATTGGTGAACGAGTTGCTCATCACGAACGACGGATGCCCCGTGGCGTTGCCGAGGTTCATCAGCCGCCCCTCCGAGAGGACGAGCACACTGCGACCGGTTGGCAGGCGCCACTCGTGCACCTGCGGCTTGATCTCCACCCTCTCGGCGCCGGGCAGCGACTCGAGGCCGGCCATGTCGATCTCGTTGTCGAAGTGGCCGACGTTCGCCACGATCGCCAGGTGCTTCATGCCGAGCAGGTGGTCCACCGTGATCACGTTCTGGTTGCCCGTGCCGGTCACGAAGATGTCGACGTCACCGACGACGTCCTCGATGGTCGTCACCTGGAAGCCGTCCATCGCCGCCTGGAGCGCGTTGATCGGGTCGACCTCGCTGACGATCACGCGCGCGCCCTGGCCCTTCAGCGCCTCGGCAGCGCCCTTGCCGACGTCCCCGTAGCCGGCGACGAAAACGACCTTGCCCCCGATGAGCACGTCCGTCGCCCGGTTGAGGCCGTCCGGCAGGGAGTGGCGGATGCCGTACTTGTTGTCGAACTTCGACTTGGTGACCGAGTCGTTGACGTTGATCGCCGGGAAGAGCAACCCACCGGACCGCTGCAACTCGTAGAGCCGATGCACGCCGGTCGTGGTCTCCTCCGTGACACCCAGGATGTCGTCGGCGATCGTCGTCCACCTGTCCGACGAGGTGGCGAGGGAGTCGCGGAGCGTGTCGAGGACGACGCGCCACTCGTGGCTGTCGCCATCCGCCGCATCCGGGACCGCTCCCGCCAGCTCGAACTCGCGCCCCTTGTGCACGAGCATCGTGGCGTCGCCGCCATCGTCGAGGATCAGGTTGGGCCCGGTCGCACCCTCCGCGCTCCAGTCGAAGATCTGGTTCGTGCACCACCAGTATTCCTCGAGGCTCTCCCCCTTCCAGGCGAAGACGGGTGCGCCCGCCGGGGCATCCGGGGTCCCGGTCGGACCGACCACGATCGCGGCGGCGGCCTCGTCCTGCGTCGAGAAGATGTTGCAGCTGGCCCACCGCACCTGGGCGCCGAGGGCGACGAGCGTCTCGATGAGGACCGCCGTCTGCACCGTCATGTGGATGCTGCCGGCGATGCGCGCACCGGCCAACGGCTGCGAGGGCCCGAACTCCTCGCGCAGGGCCATGAGACCGGGCATCTCGTTCTCGGCGAGCCGGATCTGGTGGCGGCCCGCCTCGGCGAGCGAGAGGTCACGGACCTTGAACGGGACGGCGGTTCCGGTGGATGCGAGAGTCATGGTCCCATTGTCGCAGCCGCGGACGAGCGTCGCAGCCGAACGGGACCGTGCCGCGGCTCCCGGATGCGCTCAGGCGCCGAGGCTGCCGAGGGAGACGTGCCGCATGACCTGCCAGCCCTGGGGGACCGAGAGCCGATCGGCATGCTTCTCGCAGAGGTCGTAGCTGTGCGGTTCGGCCCTGCGGCTCAGCGGACCGAGCACCGCCATCGAATCCGCGTACACGTAGGTCAGCGTCGCCACCGCGTCGTTTCCGCACGCGACTTTGCTGCAAGGCCTGCCACTCATTTGCCTCCACCCTAGTCACGGCGGGCGGCTCCGCACGACGCCTCGCCGGATAGAATCGATGGATGGTGCGCTCCAGAGGGGTCCGTCCCTCTGCACGACCCGGCTGGCGCGACCGCCACGGCCGCGGCATCCGCTCCTCCGTGACCGGCCCGCATCTGCCGCCGCTGACCACCCGCCTGGATGTCTTCGACATGACCGTCGCCTCCACCGCCGAGTACCTCAAGGACATGTGGCCGGACGAGCTGGCCAGCGTGAGCTTCGAGGTCGCCGGGCTGCCGAGCGAGATCCGTCCGGGCGGCGGCATCGACCGCTGGCGGGTGTCCGTGCCGGAGCGACGGGTGACCCTGTATCGGCTCCCGATCGAACGGCTCGCCCGTCTGCACCGCCACGACGAGATGCACCGGCGGATGCTCATCGAGAGCTGCGTCTTCCGCGCCGTCGCCGAGCTGCTCGGCAAGGACCCCTGGGACCTCGCCCCCGAGCGCTTCCGCCACCTCTAGCGCCCGGCCCGCCGGCCGTCCCATCCCATCCCGGCCTCTCCCGGCCCGTCCCGGCCCGCCGCGGCCCACCGCAGCCCACTCAACTGTCACGAAACGCTCACCGGGGCGGCCCAGCCGACCGTTCGTGACAGGTGACCGGAGGAACCGGAGGGGGCGGGTGAACCGGAGGAGCGGGCGCACTACAGAGCCGCAGAGGGTCGGCCAGGAAAGGGAAGGGCCGGCTCAGGGGTAGATGGTGATGGGCTGCGAGGCCGGGGCCGAGGGACTCACCGTGAAACCGGACAGCTGCCCGTCCCCGAGGTAGCTGACGGCCAGGTCGAGGGAGTCGAAGCCGGTCACGGTGTAGGTGGCGGAGGCGACGAGCGGCCTGCTGACCGTCTTTCCCCCGGGCACCGTGACTGTCACGGAGGCGCCACCGGTCTGCCGGATGGTCGCCGTCGTCTGCTTTGTGGTCGGGTTGGCCAGGTGCAGCACCGGCGCCGGGCCGGGGGCTACGGCCACCAGGGCGCGGGAGCCGATGGCGGATGCGGAGGACAGCCAGGCGAAGTCGCTCTGCTGCTCACTGCCGACCGTCGATACCCGGGCGCCGGCGACCACCGGCTGGTCGGAGGCGATAGTGACCGTGTAGGTGCCGTCCGGGAACGAATCGAGCGGCACATCCGTCACCACTCCCGGCTCGATGTCGACCAGCACGGTGGTCGGGGCCGTCGTCCCGGTCTCGGGGACCACGCTGAGGTCGATCTTGGCCTCCTTCGTGCCGGGCACGAAGACCCGCACGACCGTGCGCAGGTCCGAGAAGCCCGGCTCGGCCTCCCTGGCCGCGGTCGCAGCGGAGCCCGCCATGACCAGCCCGGGAATGACGGTGTTCATCGATGGACCGGCGCTCGCTCCGACGATGTCGAGACCACCGGGTTCGAGGGTGCGAACGGTGCTCTGCTGCAGGCTGGCGACGATCTGGCCGCCCCTGCTCTGCACCCGCACGACCGGAGAGGTCGCACCTGGCGCGAAGCCCGCGAGCGACAGCACCCGCTGCGCCCCCGGCGGGACGACGATGCCGTCCGTGCCCGCGGCGGCCACCGGCCCCGACTCGGTGAAGATGGTCAGCGAGACGGTCGCGATCACGTTGCTCGGATTGCTCAGGCTGATCAGCGTGGTGCGCCCGGTGTCGGTCGCGCCGCCGACGAGCCAGCTGTCGCTCGAGCCCTCGGAGCATTCCGCGGAGGCGAGACCGACGAGGTCGCCGGTGTTGAGCACCTGGGTCTGGCTGCCGCCGAGCAGCGGAATGGTGCTGCCCTGACCGGAGGCGGGCGGAAGCGTCAGCAGCTCCGGGGCGAGGCCGGAGGAGTTGTCGGTGGCGGACAGCTCCGCGGCCGTCGCGCGGCCCGCCGTCTGGCCGTGGCGGACGGTCGGCTGCCCGACGGAGGAGACCGTCGTCGCATCCTGACCGGCATCGTTTCCGAGCCGGAGCATGGGGCCCGCACACACCCGCTGCTGCGGGGCGGCGACGGGCGTGACCTCGACGGACCGCGGCGCAGCAGTGTGAGAGGGCAGCGGAAGCCAGGTGGCGGCCGCGATCGTCGCCGCGGCGGCCACCGTTCCGATCGCGCCGGCGAGGATGCGCGCGCCGACCACCACGGCCCCCCGCCCGCGACGGGTTACCGGAGCGGCCTGCGGATCGGTGCGCGGATCAGACATGATCGTCCTCGTCGAAGGTGTCGACCGGCTCGCCAGCCACGGACCCGCTGACGGTCGCTCGCTTGCGCCTGCCCACCGTCGGGATCCCGAGCAGGAGGGTCAGCCCGAAGACGATGCCCTGTCCGATGAGGATCCCGAGCCCGAGAGGCGTGCCCGTGTTGGAGGCGTGCTCTGTCGTCGTTGCGCCGTCCGGAAGGTCGTCGTATCGCCAGAGCAGGCCGTTCGCGGTGCTGCCGACCGGGGAGAAGAGCGGATTGCTGTCGAGGGCGTCGGAGGCGCGTTGCCGCACGGCGGCGTTCTCCTGGCTCGGGGTGAGCACCACGAACCCGACGCCGAGCCTGCGCAGCTCGGTGCCGGCGTCATACCCGCTGTGGGAGGCGAGGTTGCCCGCGAGGGTCGCCAGCCTGCGCTCGGCCGGGCTGATCCCCGTGGCGGTCGCGGCCAGGGTCGACTGGTCGTCGAGAGTCGTGCCGGTTCCCCGCTCGAGGGTCGCGGACAGCCGTCCCTCCGGCTCCGGGGTCAGGACGAGCGTTCCCACCCCCTGGTCGTCCTGCGCCTCGGCGGTGACCACCGCCGGAAGGATCCGGCCGGCCGGCTGAACCGTGGCGGTGCCGGAGTACACAACACCGAGCAGGGGGACGACCACGAGGACCGAGACCACCCCGGTGAGAGCGGCAAGCGGGATGGATGCGCGACCGAGCGCATCGAGACCGACCAGCAGGCTGGCGACGATCCCCAGCCAGAACAGGCTCAGCGCGGCGCCAGGCCACAGTGGCACCGCCGTCGGACCGACGCTGGCCACCTGGACGTGCACGGCGGCGACGGCGCTCACGTAGCCGAGGAAGGCGATGAGCATGGCCGGGATGGCCCTGCGGGAACCGGGGACGAAGAGGGCCGCGAGGGCGAGGATGCCGATCGGTGCGAGCAGGGCGGCGACCACGATGAGCGGCGCGGAGGTCCCGAGGGCGAAGGGCTCGAGGGCCGCACTCCAGCCGTGCAGGCCGGAACCGGGGGCGGCGAGCGCCAGGTGGAGGCCGGAGACCTCCGCACCGCCGACCGGCACACCAGGCTCGGCGAGCAGCCCGAGCGGGTTCCCCCTGACCACCTGCTGGACCACGAGCGGGGCGAAGAGGGCGATGGCGGGGACGGGGATCCAGATCGAGCGATGGATGCTCTTCGGCCGGGCGGCCATGAGGGCCAGCCAGCAGAGCACAAGAGCGGGCACGAGCAGCGGTGCGGAGGCCGCCGTCGCCGCGAACAGCAGGGCGGCACCGGCGGCGGAGGCCCAGGAGCGCGCCGAGGAGAGGCCGGTGAGCAGCAGCCAGGGCAGCAGCAGATGGGCGATGGTGGCACCGAGGTGGCCGGAGGTGACCGATCCGAGCAGCGGCGGCGCGACGGCCCACAGCAGGGCGGCGACGGCCGGCAGCCAGGGCCGCTCCGTGATGCGCCTGGCCGCGAACCAGGCGCCGAGGGCGGCCAGCGGCATCGCCAGCACCGAGAGGAGGACCAGCGAGGTCGACGGCGACCAGAAGGTGAGGGAGCCGAGCACCGCGAGCACGGAGGCGAAGGGGTCGGCCGCGCCGACGAAGCCGGTCCCGATGTCGCGCCAGCCGTACCCGACGTGCGACCAGAGTTCCTGGACCGTTCCGCTCAACGGTGCCAGCGTGCCACCGGTCAGGCCGGAGGCGCCGAGCACGGGCCCGAAGACGATCGCCCCGACGGCCGCGGCCAGGAGGACGACCCACAGCCCGCCGTGGGCGACGAAGCCGGCGCGCGTGCTGTCCTGGGTCACGACCACCGGTTGGCGAAGCTGCTCCCTCGCCTGGCCGCGACGCTCCCGCACCTCGGCCGGCGGCATCCGCAGTGGGGCGACCGACGCCCAGCCGAGGCGGCGGGCGGACCTCAGGGCGCGACGCGCCGCTCCGACACCGGTTCGTCCGAAGGCGACGGCGAACGCCGACGACAGCTCTCCGCCGATCGCACCGGGGCGCTTGGCGGCGAGCTGCCCGATGGAGCGGAGGATGGCCAGCGGAACCAGCGACAGCCAGTGCACCGGGACGGCGGCACCCGGCGCGTAGGCGAGACGCCGATGCAGCTGCGCGGTCCTCGCGATCCTGGCCCGTCGGCCGGCGGACACCGATCGCCTGCCGAACTGCTCCGGACCGCCGATGCTCGCGACCTTCGCACCCGGGACGACCACGACCCGGTAACCGGCGAGCCGCGCCCGGATGGAGAAGTCGAGGGAGGCGTCGACACTGGGCAATCCGGGGTCGAAGCCGCCGAGGGCCGCCCAGACCGAACGGCGAACGAGCATGCCGCCGGCCGCGACACCGAGCACGTCGTCCTGGACGTCGTGCTGGGCCTGGTCGAGCTCGCCCTCGACGAGATTGATGGATGCGCCGAAGCGGGTGATCGTCTCGCCGAACTCCGCGATGACGTCCGGCTGGTCCCAGCGCATGAGCTTGGGTCCGGCGACCGCGACCGAGGGCGCGATCTCCACCGCGCCGAGGAGCTGTTCGAGGGCGGCGGGGTCGGGGGCGTTGTCGTGGGCGAGCAGCCAGAGCCACTCGTTGTCGGCCGCCGCGGGTGCGGCGACCCGCATGGCGTGCGAGATCGCCCCGCCGAAGGTCGTCCTGCCCGGCGCGGCGACGAGCTGGGCGGGACCTGCGGCCGCGAGGAGGTCGGCGCTGCCGTCGGCGGACGCCACATCGACGGCGATCACCGAGTCGGGGGGTCTGGTCTGCGCGGAGAGGCCGGAGAGGGTGCGCTCAAGGTACGCCGCCCCTGAATGGGCAACGAGTATCGCAGTGACTCTCGCTTGCATCTGGTCGAGACTAAAGCCGCGCGACCTTCAGCGTCGACAGGACACGCGCGAAGGCGGTTCTGGAGAGCAAGCTCTCAGGCGCGCTTGCGCAGCTTCCGGCGCTCGCGCTCGGACAGGCCGCCCCAGATGCCGAAGCGCTCGTCGTTCTGCAGCGCGTACTCGAGGCACTGCGATCGAACCTCGCAGGAGGCGCAGATCTTCTTCGCGTCCCTGGTCGAACCGCCCTTCTCGGGAAAGAACGCCTCGGGATCCGTCTGGGCGCAGAGCGAATCGGCCTGCCAGGCGAGGGCGTTGTCGTCGGTCGCCGGGCGCACCCCGGGGACCCCGAGTCGCACCGGATCGATGAACCAGTCTTCCGGCACCGCACGCCCCGATGCGGCACCGCGGTGGTCGTCGATCGCCATAGCACAGTCTCCCCTCCGCGCCGCCTACGGCATGCGCAACGCGTTAGAGATAATTACACCGGTGTAGTTACTCCGAAGTCAAGTCGCAAATCGTAAAGGCTCAATCTGGCATCGAGAGTTCACGACGCGCCGAACGGCGAGAATGACGACAGCAAATTCTGCCCCGGATCTCAAATCGAGCCGTCGCCTCGGCGTGTCGGTCCACCCCCGTTCGCGTGGATCAGCGCCGCGCCCCGCGGAAGCCCCGCAGCCGCAGGCTGTTCGTCACCACGAACACCGAGGACAGGGCCATCGCGGCCCCGGCGATCAGCGGGTTGAGCAGGCCGAGCATCGCCACCGGGATCGCGGCGAGGTTGTACGCGAAGGCCCAGAACAGGTTGCCCTTGATGATGCCGAGCGTTCGCCTGGCGAGCCGGATCGCGTCGGCGACGACAACGAGGTCGCCGCTCATGACCGTGATGTCGCTCGCGGCGATCGCGGCATCCGTTCCCGCGCCCATGGCGATGCCGAGATCGGCCGCGGCGAGGGCCGCGGCGTCGTTGACCCCGTCGCCGACCATCGCGACGACGCGTCCGGCCGCCTGGAGCTCGCGGATCGTCGCCAGCTTGCCGGCGGGGGTGACCCCGGCGTGGACCTCCTCGATGCCCACCTCGGCGCCGATGGCCTCCGCCGCTCCGCGATTGTCGCCGGTGAGGAGGATCGGCCTCAGCCCCAGCCGGGCGAAGCGCGCGACCGCGTCCGCACTGCTGGGCTTGGCGGTGTCGCTGACCACGATCAGTCCGACCACGGCCCCGTCGGCGGCGACGACGATCGCCGTCATGCCAGCCGACTCGGCCGTTGCCAGCTCCGCCCGGATCTCCTCCGGCAGCACGACGGCCGGCTCTGCCGCCAACCAGGCCCCGCGACCGACGGCGACGTCCTGGCCGTCGATCACGGCGCGCACGCCGGCTCCCTGGACGGAGACGAATCCCTCCGCGCCGGTGACCGGGATGGCGCGCCGTTCCGCGGCCGCGACGACGGCACGGGCCACCGGATGCTCCGAGCCGTGCTCGGCCGCCGCCGCGAGTCGCAGCAGCTCCGCCTCGGTCGTCGTCCCCGCCGTCCGGAGGGAGACGACGGTCATCAGGCCGGTGGTGAGCGTTCCGGTCTTGTCGAGCACGATGGTGTCGATGCGACGGGTCTGTTCGAGAACCTGTGGTCCGCGCAGCAGGATGCCCAGCTGGGAACCCCGCCCCGTGCCGACGAGCAGGGCGGTCGGCGTGGCCAGCCCGAGGGCGCACGGGCACGCGACGATGAGGGTGGCGATGCCCGCGGTGAAGGCCGAGGTCAGCGAGCCGTCGAGGAGAAGCCAGCCGAGGAAGGTGAGGACGGCGAGGCCCAGGACGATGGGGACGAACACCGCGGACACCCGGTCGGCGAGACGCTGTGCCTCCGCCTTCCCGGTCTGCGCCTCTTCGACGAGGCGGCCGAGGCGCGCCAGTTCGGTCTCCGCTCCGACGCGGGTGACCTCGACGACGAGGCGACCGCCGACGTTGAGTGTCGCGCCGACCACCCGGTCGCCCCCTCCGACCTCGACGGGGACGGACTCGCCGGTGAGCATGCTCGCGTCCACCGCCGAGACCCCCTCGACAACGAGGCCGTCGGTGGCGATCTTCTCTCCGGGTCGGACCACGAACCGGTCCCCCACGGCGAGCGCGGCGATCGGCACCCTCGACTCGACCCCGTCGCGGAGCAGGGCGGCGTCCTTGGCCCCGAGCGCCAGCAGCGCCCGCAGGGCCGCGCCGGAGTCGCGTTTGGCCCTGGCCTCGATGTAGCGCCCGGCGAGGATGAACACGGTGACCGCGCTGGCGACCTCCAGATAAATCTCATCGCCCGCACCCGGCCGGCTGACGAACGAGAACGTCATGCGCATGCCACGCATCCCGGCGTCCCCGACGAAGAGCGCATAGAGCGACCAGCCGAATGCCGCGACGACGCCCAGGCTGATCAGGGTATCCATCGTCGTCGCGCCGTGCCTGGCATTCACCCACGCGGCCCGATGGAACGGCCAGGCGCCCCAGACGGCGACCGGCGCGGTGAGGGTGAGCGCCAGCCACTGCCAGTTGGCGAACTGCAGCACCGGGACCATCGACAGGAGCACAACCGGGGCGGCCAGGATCGCCGAGATCAGCAGCCGGCGGCGCAGGGCCGCCGTTCCGTCGTCGGCGACGATCGCGCCGTCCGCGGCCACGGCATCCGGGGGCGCAGGCACCTCTGCGGTGTAGCCCGCCGCCTCGATCGCCGCGATGAGGGTATCGGTTCCGATGCCGTCCACGACGTGCACCTTCGCCTTCTCCGTCGCATAGTTCACGCTCGCCTCGACGCCGTCGATCCGGTTGAGCTTGCGTTCGATGCGCGTCGCACAGGATGCGCAGGTCATGCCCCCGATGTCGAATTCGACGTCGGTGAGGCTCATCGGGAGGCGTCCACCAGCGTGTAGCCCGCTTCCTCGATCGCCGCGGCGACGGAGGCCCGGTCGACGGGAGCCGCGCTTCCGACGGTGACCGTGGATGCTCCGCCCGGGTTCAACGAGACGGTCACGCTCTCGACGCCGTCGACCTCCGAGAGCTCCTCCGTGACGCTCGCCACGCAGTGCTCGCAGGTCATCCCCGAGACGAGGTACTCGGACGAGACGATCGAGGCCGTGGCGCTCTCGACGCGCTCCGCGGCATTCGCACCGCAGGTGCATCCCTCCCCGCCGCATCCGCCGCCCTGGTGACCCGCGGAGTTCTTCCCGGTGAGGCCGAGGTCGGTGAATCCTGCGTCTGTGGTGGTCATGGTCGTGCTCCCTTGTGTTGCGTGATTCCTCTGAGATACGGCGCGCACGGTGCGCGCCCTATACCCCCCAGGGGTAATTTACCCCGCCACGGTCCCGCGGGCAACATCGACTCAGCGGGACTGGCAGGCGACGTGAGAGACCGAGTCGGAGGGGCAGTACTGCATGCTTCCCATCATCGGGCTCGAGACCAGGGCGACCAGCAGCGGAACGACGAGGAGAAGGGCCGTGGAGACGAGCGCGAGGACCGTCCGCGACCTGCCGAGGGGCGACGGGTCGGAGACGAGCCGGCGGACGCGCCTCACGGCCGAGACCTCTGCCGCGCCGAGGGCCGCGGCGGGCGTCATACCGTGCTCGCCCAGCCGCACCAGGGCGGTGGCGACGGTGAGCCGGCCGTTCGTCGAGGCGGCGTCGTCGTCGGCGACCATCTCGACGAGCCGGGTGATCGCCGTCCTGGCCTCCCGGAAGAGCGGCACCCGTGGGAAGGCCCGGTCGAGCGCCCTCGCGGCCGCGAGCACCAAGTGGTGATGGCCGCGCAGATGCGCGCGCTCGTGCGCCATGACCGCGGCGAGCTGGCCGCCATCCAGCGCCTCGATCGCGGCGCTCGTCAGGACGACCTGGCTGCCGCGACCCGGCAGGCAGTAGGCCGCCGCCGCGGGATGGTCGATCACGAGGGCGCCGAGGTCACGGCGATGATGGGCGATGAGCCTCAGCCCGAGCACGTGGGAGCGGCGCAGCCGGGAGGACTCGATCAGCCCCCTGGCGGCACAGTAGAGCAGCCGCGCGAACAGGCCCAGGGCGATCGCCGCCGCCGCGGAGCCGAGCACGACGCCCGCGGGCGTCGAGTAGCGATGCCGGAAGGCCATCGCGCAGGCCCCGAGGAGATCAACGAGGTTCAGCGACCAGGCGGAGGACGGCACGGCCAGGGCCGCGCTGCCCAGGACCACCGAGAGGACGGCGGAGGCGCTGAGCGCCTGCCACGCCCCGATGCCGATGCGGGGCGACGACTCGAGCCAGGCGATCCGCTTCAGCACGACGGGGCCGAGGAAGAGGAGCAGGAGGGCGAGTGTGACGAGCGCCACGGCGGGAATCATGGCCGGGCGTCCGGGGTCCGGCGTCCGTCGAGCGCCTCGCGGAGCCTGGCGACCTCATCCGGATCCATCTGCTCCAGGAAGTGCACGAGGGTCGTCGTGCGATCGTCCGCCCCGGCCAGGACATCCCCCATGATGCTCGCCGTGTACTGCTCGCGGGTCTCCACGGCACGGTAAAGGTAGGCCCGGCCATCCTTCTCCCGGGTGAGCAGGCCCTTGCTGTGCAGGTTGTCCATGACCGTCATCACCGTCGTATAGGCCAGCGGGCGATCGCTCTGCAGGTCTTCGAGCACCTCACGAACGGTCGTGGCACGCCCTCCCGCCCAGATCCGGTCCATCACGACCTGTTCGAGGTCGCCGAGACTGCGCACCACCACGATCCTCTTTCTCCGCCGTACGGCCGATTCAACTACCCCTCATAGTAGCTTTGCCCGCGCGGTCAGGCCTGCTCGATGAGCCGCTTGCGCAGCTTCTTCTCAGGGAGCCGGCCGTAGCTGAACATCGCCCCGTCGAGGAGGACTCCCGGCGCGAACAGCACTCCGTTCTCGGCGGCCAGCGACCTCCCCTCGTCCGACTCCAGCGACACCTCCTGGATCTGCAGCGGGAACTCGTCGGCCAGCCGGGTCAGCGCGGCCTTGGCCTGGTCGCAGGAGGCGCAGGAGCCCTGCGTCAGAAGGGTGATCGTGGTCATGAGGTCCGTCCCGTCTTGATGTCCGCCAGCAGGTCCGCGACGGATACGTACATGGTGTAATTCGGTGCGCCGCCGTAGTCGCCGCGCCAGTGGATGGTGCCGTCGGGTCCGACGAGGATGAAGCTGTGGCCGGCGCGGGAGTCGCCCATCATGCCGTACTTGTCGGCCCCGTACTGACGAATCACGTCCATCTTCGTGTCGGCCAGTCCGATGGCGGTGAGCTTGTCATCGTTCATCTTCTGGGCGATGAGGTTCACCGGTCCGCTCGTGATGGTGAGCAGATCGTCGATCCCCGCGGCGCGCAGCTTGGCCGTCGCCTTGTCGAGGTCGCGGATCTGGTCCCAGCAGGGCTGGCAGCCGATGCCCTCGTGGAAGAAGAGCAGCACCGACTTGCCGCGGTAGTCGCTGAGCTGCACCGTCTTGCCGTCGGTGGACTCCAGCGAGAACGGCGGAGCCGGGGTTCCCGGGCCGGGATCGCCGACGACGTAGGTGGGATGCGCATCCGCCGTGTGCACCGCCGCCGACGTGTGCTGCGGGGGCAGCAGGAGCCAGAAGGCCCCGAACATGATGGCGAGGACGCCGACGGTGATGATCGCGGGGAGGTAGGAGCGGCGCTTCAGCGGCACGACCTTCTGCCTCTTGCGCTTCTGTGCTGATGACACCATTACTTCGTCTCCTCGGTGACCTGATGATCGTGATGATGGTGGTGGTCCGCGGACGGCACCTCCGGCGGATCGGTCGCTGCGCCGGATGCCTGCGGGGAGCGGGAGCGGACGGCCGCCCAGACGACGGCCACCAGCGCGACCAGCACGATGAGCGCCGTGAGCCATCCGGGCAGGAAGGAGAGGGACTGCTGGACGACCGCGGCGACGTGCCCGAGGAAGGCCGTGATCTGCACCTGCCAGCCGTCCGCCGACATGCCGGGTCCGCGCACCGCGATGACGACCGTGAGGATGCCCATCGCGAGCATGATCACGGCGGAGAGCACCGTTCCGATGGGAAGCCGACGGCCGCGGCCGACCGGAATCGTGCGGCCGGTGAACAGGGCGCTCTTGCCCCAGTCCCTCCTGTCCCAGACCAGGGCGAGGATGCACAGGGGCGCGACCATCCCGAAGACGTAGGCGATCCCGGAGATCGCGGCGGCGGGGAAGGAGGATGCCGCACCCGACATCGCGGCCACCCCGGCGAGGACGGGAGCGCAGCAGGCGCTGGCCGCGCCGGAGAACACCCCGAGGCCGTAGACGGAGCCGATGCCCTTGCCGCCGCTTCCGCTGCCGGAAGGCATCGGCAGCATCATCTTCCAGCCGGCGAAGGTGGCGATGCCGGCTGCCATCATGAGGAGGCCGACCGCGCCGAAGATCCAGAAGTGGTACTGGGCGAGCGCCCGGCTGATGAGCGCGGCGCCCAAAGCGATGGGGAGGATGATCGTGCCGACGCCGGCCGCGAACACCACTGTCATCCAGAGGATCTGGCTGCGGCGCTGGAAACTGGACGCGAAGAACGCCGGCAGCATCACGGAGACGCAGCAGGGGGCGAACAGCGCGACGACCCCGCCGAGGAAGGACGCGAGGATCGTGGACGAGAGCAGCAATTGCCCCATGGGTCTGGCTCCGATCGGTGACGGACTCTACTAGGGACGATAGTAATACTATGTGGCCTAGTAGAGCTGGGAGTTCACCGCATTGCCGGCTCCGCGCTTTTCGGGTCGCCGAGATCCCGGTCGACGACAGACCGGAGGGAAAGGAGACGGGCGGCTAGACCAGGTGAGCGCGGCGGGCTTCCCACGCGCTCGACACCATCTCGGCGAGCGTGTGGCGCATCCGCCAGTCGAGGTCGCGGGCGGCCAGGTCCCCCGCCGCCACGATCCTCGCGGGGTCGCCCGCGCGCCGCGGGGCGATCTCCGGCGTGAACGGGATGCCGGTCACCTCGGCGACGGTCGACATGATCTCGCCGACGGAGACGCCGTCGCCGCTGCCCAGGTTGTACGCCGTCTCGAGCGGCTCGCCGGCATCCAGTCGCCTGGCCGCCGCGACGTGGGAGACGGCCAGATCGGCCACGTGGATGTAGTCACGCACGTTCGTGCCGTCGGGGGTCGGGTAGTCGTTGCCGTTGATCCTGGGGGTCTTGCCGGCGACGAGCGCCTCGAAGACGAGCGGGAAGAGGTTGTGCGGACTCGTGTCGTAGACGTCGGGGTCGCCGGAGCCGACGACGTTGAAGTACCGCAGCGAGGTGTGCCGAAGGCCCGTGGCGATGGCCTGATCCCGCAGCAGCCACTCGCCGATCAGCTTCGACTCGCCGTACGGCGACTGCGGGCTCTTCGGGGTGTCCTCGGTGACGAGGTCGACGTCCGGCGTCCCGTACACCGCGGCGCTCGAGGAGAAGACGATGCGATCGACTCCCCTGTCCTGCATGGCGGCGAGCAGGGTCGCCGTGCCGGTGACGTTCTGCTCGTAGGTGTGCAGGGGTCGTTGCACGGAGACGCCGGCGTACTTGAACCCCGCGACGTGGATGACGCCGGTCACCTCGTGCTCGTCGATCGTCTCGATCAGTCGCCGGCCATCCAGGATCGACGCCTGCACGAAGGGGACAGCGGCCGGGACGAAGCTCTCGTGGCCGCTGGACAGGTCGTCGAGGACGACCGCCTTCAGGTTCGCGTCGAGCAGTGCCCGCACCACGTGCGCGCCGATATAGCCGGCGCCGCCGGTCACAAGCCAGGTCATGCCATAAGGCTAGCGCTGGTGCCGGGTCGGCTGCCGCCGGTAGCCGTCGCGGCGCACCGTGAGCACCGTGCCCACTACCGCCCACACCGACAGCGCCACGAGCAGGAGGAGAAAGATCATCATGGCAGCAAATCTATGGATTGCCTTTTTCTGCCACCACTGGCAGGCTTGCCATGATTCGTCCATTTCCAGCCAGCTAAGGAATCCCGATGCTCAACAAGGTCGTCCTTCTCGCCGTCCCCGGCGTCGCCCCCTTCGAGTTCGGTGTCGTCTGCGAGGTCTTCGGCATCGACCGGTCCGACATGGGAGGCCCCGCCTTCGACTTCGCCATCGCGACGGCGACCCCCGGTCCGGTCAGGACGAGCCTCGGCTTCGACATCATGGTCGAGCACGCTCTCGACATCGCTGCGGATGCCGACCTCGTCGCCGTTCCCGCCCACGGGCTCGGGCCCGTCGACGAGGCCTACCTCGAGGTGATCCGCGCCGCCGAGGCGCG
>NZ_DASWPB010000106.1:0-3753 GCF_036404185.1 Lacisediminihabitans sp.
TGCGTGGGGTACCGAACGGCGCGTAGTCGTAGGACCGCGCGATGGCTCCGGTGCTCTTGATGAGGTCAACGGGCGAGCCGATCGGGTCGTGACTGATTGTCTCGGTTGCGCCGGCCGAGGCCAGTGCGCCGAGGCGGCCGAACTTGCACGCCATTCCGCAGACCGTCTCCATGTTCATCGGCAGTGACCGGCCCGCCCCGCTTGAAGCGGTGCTCAGGAGCGCGTCACCGGTGTTTGCGGCAACACCGAGACGCCCGGTCGAGACATGGCTCGCCCAGGAGATGACTTCCGACCCCGCCGGCGAACCCCGCGCGGCCCCGAACGACGCGTGCGCGGTCGACGAGTCTGCGAGTGCGTCGTAGCCGTCGGGCGTGGTGTCGTAGGTGTAGGCCGCCGGAGCGCCCGACGCGGGAGCGGCGCTGAACAGGCCAACCACGGCCGCGAAGAGTGCCACCAAGAAGGCGAGGAACCACCGGACGTGCCGGGCTTGGGTGGTCATGGGAGTGATCCTCGCAGGCGCGATCACCGGCGGTGGGCCCCGACGCGAGCATAGGCCGGCGTCACCCCATCGGGCCGTTCTCCATGTCCCCGCCTTCGAGGAGAATGCGGGCATCCTTGCGGACGAACCCGCGCATCTTCCCGCCCGCCGCCATCTGCTTGAGGTCTTCGAGCGTCGTCACGCGGCTGGCCAGTCCGGAGATCGCTTCTCCGATCTCGGAGAGCGCCAGGCGCCGCGCGTCATCAGCAAGGTCACTGGCCGCGCCAAGGGCTTGCCACGCGCGCCAATGGTCGAGACCGAACGGTTCGCCACCGCCGTCGGGATAGAAGATGATCGGGCAGTCGTTGGCGCGATCGGGCCGACCGTCCGACGCGAGTTCCGCTGGACACACTCCAAGGCTGATACCTAGGCGATCGGTCCGGGGGACCTGGTCGAGCTCGACGAGCCAGACCAAGTCCGGCCAGGCGAGGCGGAAGCGGCGCCCGCGACCCTCGAACCCTCCACCCACCAGCGACTCGCCTAGAACTCGAACGATGTCTCTGCGATCCATCATGGTGTGTACACATCCACCTGAGTGGTCCATGGTCGGCCAGTTAGTTCCTCAAGATACGCCTTGTACCCGTTCACCTGTCTCCAGCCCGCCGCGACCGCGGACGGGTTGCCCGGCTTCAGCTCGCCGACGACGGACTGCGTCCAGTTCACCGCGTCGGGCCGGAGGCTCGATCCAGGCAGCGTCCGGTTGAACTGAACAAGGTCTTCGCCGGACCAGCCCGACGTGTTGGGGTAACTCGCATGAGCGGACCGGCCCGCCGCTGCGGCTGCAGACTCGCCCCCGGCACCCGACGTGAACTGCCCGAGCGCATTCCGCGGCAATCCGGATGCCGATCCTGCGGTTTCTGCGGCAACACCGGTAGCCACCACGATCTGCGGTTGCGGAGGGTCGTGGCCTAGCCGCTGACCTGCACTGATGCTCGCCGAAGGCCCGACGGTGACCTGGCTCGCAGAGGTTGAGGCCCCGACGCCGTTCTGAGCCGCGGAGCCTGTTGCTGCCGACGCAGGTGCGGCGCCCAAGAGTCCGATCGCGACCGCAAGGACGGCGGCTAGGAGGGCAGGGATCCAGCGGCGTAAGTGGGCGCGGCGGGTCAGGCCGAACATCGCCCCGATCATGCCGACGATCGCCGAGATGGCTCGGCTCATGGTTGACCGAGGAGTTGGAGGAGATCGAGCGCCTCACCGGTGGTGATCTCGCCATCGATCACGTCGCCGATCTCGTCCAGCCTCGAGATGGCGGCTGAGATCGCATCCTCCCAGGCGGCCTCGAACTCGACATCGATCGGCTGGATCGGACCTTCCACAGCGGCTTCAACGAACCCGCGCCGCATGAACGATGCCCAAGCCTGAGCGGCCGCGGGCGAGACTCGACCGTGGATCAGGCCCCGCAAGATGCTGACTGCGGCGGCTCTCCGAACGACCAGCGGCGCCCCGATCGACGTTTCGGCTGCTCGTACCGAGGAGTGATCAGCCCTCGAGATCTCGGCGATCGCACTCGCGTCACCGCGCAACGCGCGCCTCAGCGCGTCGGTGAGATCACGGTCCACCATGCACCCACTTGGTCTCGATCAGCCCGTCGGGACCCATCGTGTTCTTGTACTCGCGAAGTACTTGCCCGGCGCGATCGATCTCCTGGACGTAGACCTTGCTGTAGCCCGGATTGTTCGCTGGCGAGGAGAACTGCATCCGGTAGCCGCCGCCTGGGAGCTCAACCGCTTGGAAGTCTTGACTCTTTGATGTCGCGCCACGGAAGAACCGATTGCCAGCGCCGGCGAGGTCACCTGGAAGGCCCTCCCTCGCCGCAGCCCGGCTTCCGAAGTTGAGGACCGACCCGCCGGTGTTTGCGGCATCTCCGCGATCGCGGACGGAGGCAGACCTCCCCCACGACACCGCTCCCGGCCCCGACGGCGACCACCGCGCCCCCGTCGCCACAGTGTCCGACGACGACAACCGCGCAGGGGCTTCGTAGGTGTAGGTCGCGCCGTTGTAGGTGTAGGCAGCCGTCACGGCCGGCAGCGGCGCAACCGCGAAGACCGTGGCCCCGACGGCGATCCGGGGGCCCGAAGCCGAGATCGCCGCGGCGGGTGCCGCACCGGCCACTGCAACCAAGAGTGCGAACACGGCAGCGAGGAGTGCGCTGGTCCAGCGCCACCGGTGGTTCGGGTGGGCAGACTGAGCCAGCGCGCCGATCACTTCGTGAACTCCTGGCTGAGCAAGCGCCCCGTCGCAGGATCAAGTCGGACACGGTATCCAGTCCACGTGGATGCGAGCACAACCCCGTCGATGTCGGTGTCCAGGCTCACGAACGCGTCCGTCGCGCCAGCCTGCGGGAGTTCGCCTCGCCAGACCACTTCGGCGGCCGACGTGATTCGCACGAGGTTCCTGACTCGCCCCCCGCCAGCGGGTGGGTCGAGCAGCGCAAGGGCTGAACGACCATCCGACGCGATACGTAAATCGAGAACGCGCATTCCGTCCGGCAGGCCTGCCCACACGTCCGACGCATCGTCCAGAGAGATCGTGAGGATCCCGTCGCTGACGGAGAAGAAGACACGGGTGCTCATGGGAGGAGTTCCCCCTTCCCGAAGCTGGAGAGCGGGATTCGCTCCAGAAGCTGGGCTTGCGCCCAACCGCCCGACTGACCGAAGGCCGGTGCGGCGGTGCCCACCTGCATACGAACGCCAGGCGGGAGGGTCACCCGCGAGACGTAGGTCGCCGCGTTCTCGGCCGGGAGTGCAAGGCCCTCTCGCGCGGCAGCCGACGAAACCGGCCTGATGGCGGTCAGCCACGAACCGGCCTGATCCGCACCGCCACCCCAGACGCGATACATCGTCTCGCCCCCTGTGGACAGGCGACTGAGCGAGTTCCCTGCCCAAGGCGCGACCCGGGGCGATGCCTCGATAGCCGTGAGACCGGTGTTTGCGGCAGCCTCACTCGCTGCTCCGACCTCAATTTGACTGAGCCCGAGGGTGCCTTCGGACGTGGCCGGCGAGGCGATGAGTGCGACGTTGAACAGGGAGCCGCCGAGGGCTTTGCCTGACTCTTCCAGGCAGGGACTCGTGACAGCTTTGGCGAAGCCGTCGCGGATGGCGGCGAAGGGGTTGAGCGTGTCGGCGCATGCCATGACGCCATAGGCGCCACCGCCATTGGCTGTCGCCGCCGCTTGGCAGCCTTTGACGGCTTGGTCGATGGTGTCGGCCGGGTCC
>NZ_DASWPB010000107.1:0-25811 GCF_036404185.1 Lacisediminihabitans sp.
GCGCATCGGGGATCGGGAGCGACGGGCGGAGGAGTCCGGACAGAAGCAGGCGGAGCCCGTGCCGCTGTATCGCAACCTCAAGGAGCAGCGCAGCCTGCTCAACAGCCTCGTCGGGATGCGCGCGAAGGCGACGGGGGAGGCGCACGGCCTCATCCACGCGGAGCTGCGGCGCATTGCCGGGGGTCCGGCAGTTCCGCAGGCCAGTGTCACCCAGCTGCAGGCCAGGATCGACCTGGTGCGCAAGAGCCTGCGCAGCTGACCGCCGCCGAGGGCGACCGGCACGGGCGGCCCTGTCTCAGCGACCCTGTCTCAGCCCCAGCAGAGGCAGAACGGGTGCCCTGAGGGATCGGCGTACACCTGGAAGCCCTCCGTCGCCTCGAGATCGGCCGCCGGCTTCAGCAGTCTGGCACAGAGCGAGACCGCCTCGTCGTGGGCCGAGCGCACGTCCTCGACGTAGAGGTCGAGATGGATCTGCTGCGGCACCCCGTCCGGCCACTCCGGCGGGACGTGGTTCGGGGCGAGTTGGAATCCCAGCCGCGGCTCGCCGTCGACGAGGACCGTGTGCCAGTCGTCCTCCGCGGCGACCGTGCCACCCAGCAGACCGGCCCAGAACGTGCTCTCGGCGGCCAGGTCGGCGGTGTCGAAGACGATGATCTGCTTGGTGATCTTCATACGGCTAGTGTTCCACGATCCTCAGCGGAAGTCGCGAGACGTCGTCCGCTGCGACAGGGTCAGCGGTTCGAACCGGTCGGCGATGAGGTTGACGACCCCCTCGGCCGAGCGTTCGAGCATCCCGCGCACGATGAGGCCGGGGGAGTCCCTGGCGATCCGCCGATAGCGGCTCCACACCCCGACGCCGCAGACGACGTTCACGAGCCCCGTCTCGTCCTCCAGGTTCATGAAGGTGATGCCGCTCGCCGTCGACGGCCGCTGCCGATGGGTCACCACCCCGGCCACCTCGATGCGCCTGCCCGGCTCCGCCGTCGCCAGCTGGGCGGAGCTCAGGACACCCCGTTCGGTCAGGGCCGGCCGGAGGTGATGGACGAAGTGGTCGTCGGGGGAGATGCCGGTCGCCCAGAAGTCGGAGCCGAGGATGTCCAGGGCCGCGGGCGGCGGGAACAGCGGCGGCTGCACGACGATCATGCTGCCTGGCAGGAACTCCGCCCGATCCTGGGCGGCGCTCCCGGCCGCCCAGAGCGCCTCGCGCATCCCGAGACCGAGGGACTCGAAGGCGCCGGCCGCGGCGAGCGACTCGAGCTGCGCCGTCGTGAGCCCCGTCCGCCGTACGAGGTCCGCCAGATCCGCGTAGTCGCCGCCCGTCCGCCGCTCGGAGACGATCCCCTCGGCCAGCTGCTCGCCGATGCCCCTGACCTCCGCGAGCCCGAGCCGCACCGCGAACCGCCCGTCCCGTCGATGATCGTCCGTGTCGAAGTGCGCGCCGGCGTCGAATTTCTCGCTGGGCTTCGGCTGGTCGCGGTTCAGGCAGGACGGGTCGCCGGTGGGAGACCGATCGGTCGAGAGTCCCTCGAGGCCCGCGGCGACGCCGGAGCGGAGGATGTCCGGCCGGAGCACCCTGACCCCGTGTCTGCGGGCATCCGCCACGAGGGTGTTGGCAGAGTAGAACCCCATCGGCTGGGCCCGGAGCAGCGCGGCGAGGAACGCGGCGGGATAGTGCAGCCGCAGCCAGGCGCTCGCGTACACCAGCAGGGCGAAGCTGAGCGAGTGGCTCTCGGCGAAGCCGAACCCGGAGAAGGCCTCGATCCGTCCGTAGATGTCATCGGCCTCGTCCCCGACGATCCCGTTCTCCGCCATGCCCGCGTAGAGCTTCCCCCTGAGAGTCTCGATCTTCTCCAGGCCGCGCTTCGAGCCCATCGCCCGACGCAGCAGGTCGGCGTCCTCCATGGTGCAGCCGCCGACCTGCACCGCGATCTGCATGAGCTGCTCCTGGAAGATGGGCACCCCGTAGGTCCGCTCGAGCACGGGGATGAGCTTGTCGTTGGAGTAGCGCACCTTCTCGGCGCCGGACTTGCGCCGGACGTAGGGATGCACGGCTCCGCCCTGGATCGGTCCGGGTCGTACCACCGCGATCTCGACGACGAGGTGATAGAACTCGCGGGGCTGAAGGCGGGGGAGCATGCTCATCTGGGCGCGGCTCTCGACCTGGAACACCCCGATCGAGTCGGCCCGGCAGAGCTGGTCGTAGACGCCCTGCTCCTCCTTGGGGATGCGATCGAGGCTCCACTCCTCGCCGAGCTCGTCGCGGACCAGGTCGAAGCAGTGCTGGAGCGCGTTCAGCATGCCGAGACCGAGCAGGTCGAACTTGACCAGCCCCATCCAGGCGCAGTCGTCCTTGTCCCACTGCAGCACGGTCCTGCCGTCCTTCCGTCCGTGCTCGATGGGGCAGACCTCGCCGACCGGCCGCTCGGTCAGCACCATGCCGCCGGAATGGATGCCCAGGTGCCTCGGGAACGACATGACCTCGACGGCCAGGCCGACCACCGCATCCGGGATGTCGTGGTCGTAGCTGGCGAGCGCCGCGCCGTGCCGCTCGACCTCCTTCGACCAGGCGTCCTGCTGGCCGGGGCTCGCACCCAGCGCCTTCGCCATGTCGCGCACCGCGAATTTCGGCCGATACTGGATGACGTTGGCGACCTGGGCGGCATTGGTCCTGCCGTACTTCTCGTAGACGTACTGGATGACCTCCTCCCGACGATTCGCATCGAAGTCGACGTCGATGTCCGGCTCCTCGTCGCGCATGCTGGAGAGGAAACGCGCGAAAGGCAGGTTGAAGTAGATGGGGTCGACCGCCGTCACGTCGAGCAGATAGCAGACGGCGGAGTTCGCCGCCGACCCGCGACCCTGACAGAGGATGCCGCGGTCGCGCGCGAACGTCACGATATCGTGGACGATGAGAAAGTAGCCGGGGAAGTTCTTGCCGGCGATCACCCGGAGCTCCTCCCGGATCCTGGCCCGGTTCTCCTCGGTGAGGTCGGGGTACTTGGCGGGAACCGCGTCCCAGACGAGCTTCTCGAGGTAGCTCTGGGGGGTGTGACCCTCCGGGACCTCCTGGGTGGGCAGGTCCGGTTTCGCGCTCCGCAGCCGGAAGCCGAGTTCCTCCGCCAGCTCCACCGTGTGCTCGATCGCACCGGGGTAGCGGGAGAACCGGGCGGCCATCTCATCACCGGAGCGCAGGTGCGCGACCCCGGATGCCGGCAGCCAGCCGTCCATGTCGTCGAGGCTCCTGCGGGCGCGCACCGCGGCGACGGCGGAGGCGAGATGCGCGTTCTCCGGCCTGGCATAGTGGACGTTGCCCGTCGCCACCACCGGCAGCCCCCTCGATTCCGCCAGCGCGAAGAGGGCGTCGTTGTAGTCGCTGTCGAGCGGGTGACCGTGGTCGAAGAGCTCCACGTTCACGGCGTCGTGCCCAAACAGCTCGATCAGCCGATCCAGCTCGCGCAGGGCAGCGGGCTCGCCCTCCGCGACGAGGGCCCGACGCACCGCGCCCTTGCGGCATCCGGTGAGCACCGCCCAGTGGCCGCCCGCGCTGCCGCTCAGCTCGGCCAGGTCATAGAGCGGCCTGCCCTTCTCCCCGCCCGCGAGCTGGGCGGAGGTGATCGCCCCGGAGAGCCGATGGTAGCCCTCCTCGCCGCGGGCGAGCACAAGCAGGTGGCTGCCCTCCGGATCGGCGACCCCGTTCTGCGGGGCGCCGAGACCGAGCGAGAGCTCCGCACCGAAGACCGTGCCCATTCCCCGATGGGCCTCCGCCGCCTCCGCCATCCTCGCGATGCCGTAGAAGCCGTCGTGATCGGTGATGGCGAGGGAATGCAGGCCGAGCCGGGCGGCCTCCTCGAGGAGCTGCTCAGGGGAAGAGGCCCCGTCGAGGAAACTGAAGTTCGAATGCGCGTGCAGCTCGGCGTAGGCGACCGTGCTCTCGACCGCAGGCAGGTCGAGCGTCGGCGCCCGATAGGCACCGCGCTTGCGCGAGGACACCGGGGTCTCCTCGGCCGAGGCGGCAGGGCGGCGGCGGTCGGAGAGGGTGCGTTCCAGCTCCGACCACCGGATCGGCGGATTGTGCCAGCCCATCAGCCGGCCCTCGTCTCAGTCATATCGGGCCTCCACCCACCACAGCCGGTCCTCGAGCACAAGCAGCCAGGCCGCCCCGGTCTCGTCGACGACCTGGAACCTGCTCGCCCTACGCGAGTTCTCGGCATCCCACCAGCGCTCGTCGATCTGCCAGGGACCCGCCCAGGCCGACAGCGTGCGGAGGGTCGTGCCATCGGCGGAGAACCGCGAGGGAACGCCGCTGAGCGCGCCGCGGCCGTCGACGGTGACGGGGGAGCCGTCCGAGGAGAGCACGATCGCGGGCCTCGGTCTCTCGAACACCGATCCCGGGGCCGGTGGCGGGAGCCGCCCGGGCCAGGGTCGTTCGGGGGAGCCGCCTGCCGGCCGCCTGTCTCCCCAGGGCACGAGCGTCTCCCGCTCGAGCGGTCCGCGCCCTCCGCCGACGGCCGCCGTCAGCACCCCGCCGTGCCCGAGCAGGCTCTGCATCCTGGAGAGCCCATGGTGCACCCGCTCGTCATGGCCGCTGCCCCAGAGCCCCTGCTCGTGGTCCCCGATCGCCTCGAGGCTCTCGGGGACGACCCGCACCCGGGTGATGCCCGAGCTCAGCCCGCTCTCGATCCTCCCGCTGCCCTGCAGCTGCCAGCGCAGCCGGTCGAGGACATCCGCAGCGGTGAAGGAGCGCGGATGCAGCCAGCTCCGGCGAGACAGCTCACCGGACTCCGACTCCACCTCGATCCCGATCGCCGTCGCGACCAGCCTGGCCCGCACGAGCTCCTCGATGAAACGGTCGGCGGATGCCCGGAAGCCGAAGGTCACCTGATCGACCCGGTCGAGGGGCGGCTCGAAGGCGAGACCGACGTCCCATTGCTCCGGGGGAAGGCGCGGGACGATCCTCCCGCCGTCGAGGCCGCTCGCGACGGCATGCAGCCTGCCGGCCTCCCGGCCGAAGCGCGCCTCGACGTCGTCCGCGTCGAGGCGGGAGAAGTCGGCGACGGTGCGGATGCCCAGGCGCAGCAGCAGGGCGGCCTGCGCCGGTTCGACGAGCAGGCCGATCGGCAGGGGGGCGAGGAATTCGGCCGTGCCGCCAGGGGGGACGATGGTGATCCGCGACGGCGTCCCGCTGCGCGCCGCCTGCTCCGCCGCGAACGGCCCGTCGGCGACGCCGATGCGGGAGCCGTGGACCCCCACCTCGTCGAGGGTGTCGAGCAGCCAGAGCGCGGCCTCCTCCTCGCCGCCGTAGTAGCGGGCGGGACCGCGCGCCGGCATCGCGCACAGGCCGGGGCGGAGCAGCTGCACTCCAGAGATGGTCGCCTCGATGCCGGCGATCACCGGCTCGAATTCCCGGGCGTCGGCCTCGGCGGCATAGGGCAGGACGAGGAGCCCTGGGCACCTGGCCTGGGCCTCGCGGAGGCGCTGGCCGCGCCGCACGCCCTCGTCGCGGGCCGTCGCGGAGCAGGCGAAGACGAGACCCGACTCGACGAGCGCGAGCGGGACATCCGGCTCGAGGGCGCGGGAACGGCGCGCGGCGGTGACCGGCCAGTCCGGGCACCAGAGCAGGATGGTGCGGGTGGGGGCGGTCATCCCGCCGCCTCCCGCAGCGTCTGTCCGGACAGTGCCGTCCCCGGCAGGGCTGTCCCCGGCAGGGTCCTCCCCGGCAGCGAGGAGAGCTCTGCGGTGCGAAATCGTTCCTCGGGATCGGGGAGCCAGAGCCTGGCGCTGCGGGGCCTTCCCGCGCGGCTCGACACCGTCACGGTCACCCGTCGGGCGGTCAGGTGGCCGTGTCCCTGGCCGATGCCGCTCCAGCTGCTCTCGGAGAGGCTCAGCATCGCCTCGCTCTGCGGCCAGGGGCCGAGCACGATGAGGGTGGCACCGCGCTGCCTGAGCCGGGCGGTGAGCCGGGAGAGGCCGGAGTCGCCCATCCGCCTCTGCGGTCTGGTGACGACGACCCCGAGCACGTCGGCGGCGGCGGCGGTGACGGTGAGCCACTGCTCGCCGGGATGCGGGATCAGCACGAGCCTGCCGAGGTCGATGCCGAACCGCTCGGCCGCCTCGATCCCGAACTCCGGGACCCCGACGATCCCGCACCAGGAGCCGGCCGCGGATGGCCCGGCGAGCAGCGCCATGAGCAGCGTCGCGGAGGGATCGACGGAGTAGACGGCACCCTGCTTGAGGCCGCCGCCGGGCAGCAGCCCCGCGATCGCCGGATGGGTGGGGATGAGACGGGTGTCGAGCCTCGTCTCCTGCATCTGCCGGATGCGCGCCTGCAGGCGCTCGACCGTCGCGCGCGTGGGCACATCGGCGAGGGTCGCGGCGGCGGGGGACATCCCCCCATATTCGAACATACGTTCGACTATGTCAATCGGGCACGGGACATCCTCCGCGGATGGTCAGGCCGCCGCGGTCTCCCGCACCGAGCGTCGTCCCGAGTACACCCACCACCGGTACAGCACGAACCGGAAGGCCGTCCCGAGGGCGAGCCCGACCACATTGCTGGCGACGTTGTCGTCCAGGAGGGAGGTGAGGCCGAGCAGGTAGTGCGAGACCCAGAGGCAGCAGAGGGCGATGAGCGCCCCGGCGATGCTGACGACGGCGAATTCGACCCCCTCGCGCACAACATCCGTCCTCCGCTGCGAGCGGAAGGTCCAGAATCGGTTGCCGAGCCAGTTGACCACGATCGCGAGCGAGGTCGAGAGCGCCTTGGCGATGAGCGGCCCGTCGTGCACGAGCCGCGGGTCGAGCACGGTCGTCCGCAGCGCATTGAACACCCCGAGGTCCACGACGAAGCCGGCGCCGCCGACGACGAGGAAGCTCAGCAGCTGCCTGCCGAGCGCGGCCCTCGACACCGGGTCCGTGAACACGGACGGCCTAGACACGGGTGGGTTAGACACAGGCGGCCTAGACACGGGCGGGCTCCCTCCGCGGGGCGAGCCGCGAACGACGGATGCGCCGGGGCAGTCCCAGGAGCCCCCAGAGCGTCACCCGCACGATCGCCTCGCCGACGATGCCGGAGCTCATCTTGGAGACGCCCTGCGTGCGCTCCACGAAGGTGATCGGCACCTCCGCGATGCGAAGGCCCGCCCGATGAGCCCTCCAGAGCATCTCGATCTGGAAGCCGTACCCCTGGCTGAGCACCCTCGTGAACCCGATAGTCCTCAGCGCCTCGGCGGTGAAGGCGCGGTAGCCGCCGGTCACGTCGTGGAAGGGCAGGCCGAGGACGATCCTGGCGTAGAGGCTGCCGCCTCGCGAGAGCAGCAGCCTGCCGATCGGCCAGTTCTCCACCTCTCCGCCGGACACCCAGCGGGAACCGAGCACGACGTCGGCCGTGTCCAGTCGGGCGAGCAGTCGGTGGAGCTGCTCCGGCTGATGCGATCCGTCCGCATCCATCTCGACCAGCCGCTCGTACCCGTGGTCGAGTCCCCAGGCGAGGCCGGACCGATAGGCGGCTCCGAGGCCGGTCTTGGCCCGACGGTGCAGCACGGAGACCCGGTCGTGGGCGACGGCGAGAGCGGTGGCCAGTTCCCCCGTGCCATCCGGAGAGTTGTCGTCGACGATGAGGATGTCGACCTCCGGCGCGCTCCTGAGCACCCTGGGCACGATCCCGGAGAGATTGTCGCGCTCGTTGTAGGTCGGGATGATGACGAGTGTCGTGGTCATGGGTTCGCTTTCGTGAGTTCGTAGACGACCGTCCGGTGGACGGGGAGCTCCTTCGTCACCGTGTAGCCGAGGCGTTGAAGCTCGAGGAGGTTGACGTGGGTGGGGCTCGTCGACAGCTCGACGTCCCAGACGGTCGGCGTGAGAGAGGCGCCGACCTCGGCGACGGAGGACACCGCGTCCCAAAGCCCGGCGCGCCGGAAGTACGGGGTGCGCAGGGTCACGTCCGTGAGTCTCGCGAAGTCCTGCGGATAGAGCCGGAGGGCCAGACGCGGCTTCCGCGACGCCGTCGGTGTGTTGTCGAAGACCACGTCGTCGCCGGCGTGGGCGTTCGCGGCGACGACCTCGGCCAGCTGTCTCCAATCGCTGCCGTCGTCCTTCGCATAGGGGCTGCGCTGGAACACATCGGTCGGGATCACGAGGGCCACGAGCAGGGCGAGCACCCCGAGGCGCACCCAGTCCCTGCCGATCGTCGAGACCCCGACGGCGACGAGCAGCGCGACGGCCGGGGCGCAGAAGGAGAGATAGCGGATGGTATACATCGGCGAGAGGAGTTCGTTGCCGAGGAGGAGCAGGAGCATCGGCACCAGCAGCCAGGAGACGGTGAGCACCAGGGCCGCGGAGCGACGACGGGCCAGCGCCACGACGGCGACGATCACAAGCGCCCAGCCCGCCGCGGCCATCCAGGGGTTTCCGAACCACTGGAGGACCGCCAGCCGTTCGAAGGTCAGGTAGTGGCGATGGGCGAGGAAGGAGATCTGGTGACGCTCGACCGTGGCGTAGTAGATGACGGGGGAGGCGAGGACGACGGCGCCGACGACCGCGACGAACCACGGTCGCAGCAGCGGCCGGCTCCGCCTCGAGGCGAGCAGGACGATGCCGTGCACGACGGCGAGCAGGACGAGGTAGAGGAAGACGTAGACGGACGCCGCCAGCACGAGCCCGTAGGCGAGCCAGGGCAGCGCCGTCCGCGTCCTGCGGCGGACGAGGGTGACGAACAGCACGGTGAGCCAGACGGCCATGGCCGTGCCGATCGCGTAGGAGCGCCCCTCGGCGCCCATGTAGTCGACCCGGGGCAGCACGATGCAGACGATCCCGGCGAACACCGCCACCCGGCGACGGAACAGCAGATCGCCGAGCACGACCGTCCCGGCCACGACGAAACCGACGGCGACGGTGCTGGGGAAGCGCACCGACAGCTCGGATGCCCCGAACAGGTCGATCCAGAAGTGCAGGAAGAGGTAGTAGGTGCCGTGCACCGCATCCACCCTGCCGAGCTCCGGCCAGAGGGTCGAGAGCGGCCGTTCCGCGGACATGACGCTCGCGGCCTCGTCGCCCCAGAAGGAGGGGATCCAGGACCCGATGACCGTGACGATCCAGCCGAGCAGACCCAGTGCCGACGCGACCACCCTGAGATCCCCGGCCGGCGAGATCCGGACACGGGACGAGAGCGGTCGCGCTGCGATCGTCGTGCTCACGGGCCATCCCCCAGCGGTGCCGGCGGTCTACCGGCTCATGACCTCATGTTCGTCCGCGGGGCCTGAGGCCGGCTCGAAAAGAGGGGCCGGGAGGATGAGAGTTCACACAGGTTGAGCCGGGAGCCGCACCTCGACGGTGAGGCCGGCCGCGGTGATCCCGGCCGCATCGAGACCGGCCGCATTGGCGAGGTCGACCCGGCCGCCGGCGGCCGTGACCATGGCGTGCACGATGGCGAGGCCGAGTCCGCTGCCCGCCGCGTGGTTCGCCCTGGCCTCATCCGGCCTCGAGAAGCGATCGAAGGCGACGGGCAGGAAGTCCTCCGGCATGCCGGGGCCGGAGTCGACGACGGTCAGCAGCAGATCCTCGGCGGAGTGCCGCAGGACGATCCGTACGGTCCCGGCCTCCCCGAGTGCGGCGATCGCATTGGTCGTCAGGTTGTCGACCAGCCTGCCGAAGTTGCCCGCGGCGATCAGGTAGCTCGCGTCGCCCGGCTCACCGATGATGTCGAAGTCGACGGTGATGTCCCGCGCGACCGCGAGCATCCGCGCCCGGTCGACGGCGGCGACGAGCTCGGCGGAGAGCTCGCTCCCGGTGCTGCCGGACTCCGGGGGCCGCGCCTCGATCTGCGAGAGCTCGAGCAGACCGGTCGCGATCGCGGAGAGCCGGGCGACGGAGCTCTGGGCGGCGTCGATCTCCGCCTCGAGCGCCGCGGCGTCTCCGCTGCTCAGATGGGCGAGCTCGAGCTGGGTCATCAGGATCGCCAGCGGGGTCCGCAACTCGTGGCTCGCGTCCGAGACCAGCTGACGCTCCCGGTCGACCGACTGCCGAAGCTGGTCGATGAACTCGTTGAGGGTCCTCGCGAGGTCCGACAGCTCGTCGGTCGCCTCGCCGAGGGGAAGGGGCTCTGTCGACCGCTCGGCGACGAGCGCCTCGGCCTGACGGCGCATCCGGGTCACCGGGCGCAGGGCGGCGCCGGTGAGCAGCCAGGAGGCCGTTCCGAAACCGGCGACGAGCACGACGGCGCTCCAGACGAGGGCCTGGGTGATGCGGCGGAGGGAGAGGATGGAGGAGTCCTGGTTGCGGGCCGTGAGGATGTCCCATTCCCCGGCATCCGTCATGACGGTCTCCTTGAGCACCCGGTAGACGTCGTCTCCGCCGACCACGGAATGCACCCCGTCACCGAGGGCGAGCAACTCGCCGGTGCGCCAGCGCAGGCTTCTCGGCAGGCTCGTCTCCACGACGGAGCGCTGGGGGTCGACGACGGCGACGAGCTGCCCGCGGCCCGGCTCCTCGATCGGATCGCTGGGGCTCGCCAGGATCTCCGCGACATACGGCGCGGCGTCGTGGCTGAGCAGGGTGGAGGTCGTCGAGCTGAGGATGTGGTCGACCTGGGCGCGGAAGACGACGACCGCCGCCGCCGAGAGGACGGCGGCGATGCCGAGGGTGCCGAGCGTGATCCGCCAGCGGATGGAGAGCCGGCGCAGCCGCATCATCCGGTGACCTCAAGCAGATACCCGGAGCCGCGCACGGTCGTGATGCGCACCGCCGCGGCGTCCTGATCCAGTTTGCGGCGCAGGTAGCTCACGTACTGGTCGACGATGTTCGGATCGATGTTCTCCGCGGAGCCCCAGACCTCCTCGAGGATGCGCCTGCGCTCCACCGTCGTCTCGGCATGCGTCGCGAGCAGGCGCAGCAGCGAGAACTCCTTCGGGCTCATCGCGAGCGCCTTGCCCGCGACCGTCGCCGAGAGGGCAAGCGAGTCGAGCCGCAGCCGGCCGACCGTCACGATCAGTCTCTCCGCTGCGGCCTCCCTGCGCAGGAGGGCACGGATGCGTGCGCTCAGCTCCGCGAAGGCGAACGGCTTGGTCAGGTAGTCGTCCGCACCGGAGTCGAGGCCGAAGACGCGGTCCTCGACGGCGTCCCTCGCGGTGAGCAGGAGCAGCGGAAGCAACCGCCCGCTCTCCCGGATGCGACGGCAGATCTCGAATCCGGACATCCTGGGCAGCATGACGTCGATCGCGGCGAGGGCGAACTCGTCGCCGGCGATCGCGATGAGCGCATCCACGCCGTTCCCGACGACGACGACGTCGTATCCCTCGGCGAGGAGTCCGCGCTCGATGAGGCGACCCATCTCCGGGTCGTCCTCGACGATCAGGATCTTCGGCACGACAACCATGTCCACATGGTCCCACTATCCCGGGGAAAGGCCACCGCGGCGGGGGTTCCTGTGAGATCTCTCATGTCGCCGAGGCGATCGGCTCAGCCGGGGGATCCCACCGAGGACAGCTCGCGCACCCAGCGGGAGAGGAACAGCGCGCCGGCCTCATCGTGGATCGCCTCGCCCTCGGTCAGCACCGGGTAGGGCTTGTCCGGGATGCCGTCGGCCGGCCGCACGTCGAGGTGGGCCACCTCGAAGCCGTTCTCGTGCAGGTAGTCGGCCATGGCGTAGTCGCTGCGCGAGTCCCCGACCGTGCGCCAGGTACGGGGGATCTCGCCGGAGTCCGCCATGAGCTCGAGCGCCCTGCGCGCGCCGAGGGCCTTGCCGAGGGCCAGCGCCTCGATGTCGGTGGAGATGATGGTGGGATCGATGCGGTACCCGGTGACGCCGTGACGCTCGAAGATCTCCGCGGCGCGGGCGTCGAAGTCGAGCTGCGCCTCGTGATACCGCTCAGAGGAGACGTCGGTGCGCTGCTCGACCGACACCATCGCCAGCTTGGTCTCGTCGAAGAACATCGTGTCGGCGAAGCGATCGGCCACGAGTGCCCTCAGCTCAGCGACGATCGCGGCGGGCACCTTCACCGACTCGTCGACGTGCACCCCGCTGAAGCTCGCGAAGGTCGCGCCGAACCACACGGCCCCCTTCTCGCAGATGCCGTACACCCTGGCGTCCGGCGAGAGACCGGCCGCCAGCATCGGCTTGAGCACCCGGTCCCGGATGAACACGTCCGACCTGCCGGTGTTGAAGGCGATCGGCACGCCGAGGCCCGCCAGCGCGACGAGGTCGTCGACGATGCTCTGGAGGTTGATGGTGCGGGTCACGGGACTGGCGATCGGCCCGTCGACGTCGAGAAGCAGTCCGAGCTGCGGGGAAGAGGTCACAGTGCATTCTGCCAGGCCGTCCGGCGTTCCCGCCGCGGGCACGGCGTCGAGCTGTGCCGCAAAAGGCTGGAACTTGGCTGAGCATGGCGGCCGATGTCGGAAGTAGCGCCTAGGTTCTCCCACACCGAAGTCCATCGTCTCGTGGAAAGGCAGGCCACACCGTGTCCGATGACAACGCCCAGGAGCCGCTCGAACTGCGCCCGCTGCCCGGCAGCGAACGGGGTCCCGCGGAGGGGGCGGCGCCGGCAGCCGCCGGTCTTCCCTCCGATCGGACGGTGCAGGCGACCCTCGTGCTGCGTCGGCGGACCGACGGCGACAGCGGCTCGGAGAACGGGAGTGAGGAGTCCGGAACGGCAGGGATCGCTCCGCTGAGCCGGCAGGAATTCGCCGATCGGCTGGGCGCGGACCCCGCGGACGTCGACCTCGTCGTCTCCTCCCTCACCGCCCTGGGGCTGTCGATCGTCTCCGCCGACCAGCCGTCGCGGCGCATCCGGGTCTCCGGCACCGCCTCGGCGATGTCGAGGGTGTTCGGGGCGAGGCTCGAGGCGGTGACCAGCCGCGCCCCTGGCGGCCGGACCGTGCAGCACCGGCACCGCACCGGCCCGCTGATGATCCCGGCGGAACTCGACGGGATCGTCACCGCTGTCCTCGGACTCGACGACCGGCCCCAGGCGAGGGCCGAGTTCCGGGTCGCGCAGGCCCACGCCGTGGCGGTCAGCTACACACCGCTCGAACTCGGCGAGATCTACCGGTTCCCGAAGGGGACGGACGGCACGGGCCAGACCATCGCGATCGTCGAGCTCGGCGGCGGCTTCCGGCAGGACGAGCTGACCCGCTATTTCTCCGGCCTCGGCGTCCCCGGGCCGCGGGTGACGGCGGTGGGAGTCGACGGCGCGGACAACGCTCCCGGAACGGATGACTCCGGCGCGGACGGGGAGGTGCTGCTCGACATCGAGGTGGCCGGCGCGCTCAGCCCGGGCGCGGACATCGTCGTCTACTTCGCTCCCAACACGGACGACGGATTCCTCGACGCGGTCAGCGAGGCCGCCCACGCGAGCGTCGCTCCCGCCGCCATCAGCATCAGCTGGGGGCAGAACGAGGATGCCTGGACCGCGCAGGCGCGCACCGCCCTCGACGAGGCCTTTGTGGACGCGGCGGCCCTCGGCATCACCGTGACCGTGGCGGCGGGAGACAACGGGAGCTCGGACGGCCAGTCCGACGGCCGCAGCCACGCCGATTTCCCGGCATCCAGCCCGCACGCGCTGGCCTGTGGAGGAACGAGCCTCAGGGCATCGGGCACGACGGTGGAGTCGGAGACCGTCTGGAACGACGGAGCGGATGGTGGCGCGACGGGCGGGGGAGTGAGCGACGTCTTCGCCCTGCCGGACTGGCAGAGGACCGCCGGCGTACCCTCGCCGGCGAAGGGGTCCGGTGGGAGGGGCCTGCCCGACGTCGCCGCGGTCGCCGACCCGAGCACCGGATACGAGGTGCTCGTCGACGGCCAGCGCCTGGTCTACGGGGGCACGAGCGCCGTCGCGCCGCTCTGGGCCGCCCTCGTCGCCCGGCTGGCGCAGGCGACCGGGCGACCGCTTGGCCTGCTGCAGCCCGCCCTCTACGGTCCGGCGGTCGCCGGGCTGCGCGACATCACCTCGGGCGACAACGGTGCCTACAGCGCCGGCCCAGGCTGGGACGCCTGCACGGGCCTCGGGGTCCCGGACGGGACGAAACTGCTGGCCTCGTTGCAGGCGAGCTGAACGCCGTTCGAGAAGAAAGAGACAACACAGGAGAGTAGGGAGACATCATGGCCGTGAAGCTCAACGAGACCGCCCTGAGATATGCACGAAGCCTGATCAAGGACGGCAAAGACACCCACGACGAGCGTGACGCCTGGAGCGAGCACGCGCCGAGCACCGCCCAGCAGAACGACTACATCAAGAAGCACGGCATCGAGGCCTATGCGAAATGGCATCTCGGAATCGACGAGTCGAAGTCGGAGGGCACGAAGGGTCGTTACAGCTTCCCGTTCGGCGACTTCGTCAGGGTGCACCGTTGCGCGATCATCTCGCTCGAGAGCCGGGCGGCACAGAACGACCACAACGACATCGCGAAGGCCACCAAGCAGTTGCTCGAGAGCATCGATACGCAGAAGAAGTAAGGCCGCGCAGAAGAAGTAAGGCGCAGGGCCTCAGCTCTCCGCGCCTCCGCCGAGGCGCTCGTCCCTGTCCAGTTCGACGGCGGTGATGGCGGCGATCCCGAGCCCCCGGGCGATGTCCTCGACCGGGAGGAACGGCAGGGCGGTGCCCTCGGCGAGAGCGGGGGACGCCGGGACGTGGATGAAGCCCGCCCTGATGCCGGTTCCCTCGGCCGCCCGCATCAACCGGTACATCACCTCGTTGCAGACGAAGGTTCCCGCGGTCTGGGACACCTCCGCGGGGAGGCCGGCCGTGCGCATCCGGTCGACCATGGCCTTCACCGGCAGGCCGCTGAAATAGGCGGCGGGACCGCCGGGGATGACCGGCTCATCGATGGGCCTGGCGCCGTCGTTGTCGGGGATGCGGGCATCCATGAGGTTGAGCGCCACCCGCTCCGGGGTGATGGCGGTGCGTCCCGCCGCCAGGCCCACCGCGATGACGACGTCGGGGGAGTGCTCCGCGAGGAGGTCGTCGATCGCCGAGCCGAAGGTGACGGGGAGACAGGCGGTGACCAGCGAGATCGGGGAGTCCCATCGGGAGGCCAGCAGGCGCACGGCATCCCAGGAGCTGTTCGAGGCCGCCCCGCCGAACGGCTCGAAGCCGGTCATCAGCACCCGGGTCGGAGGCGGCATCAGAACCAGATGCTCAACCACGGCGCGACGATGCTGCGGAACGCGGCATCCACGGCCACGGCGGATCCGTCGCGGACCTCGATGAGTCGACCCGCCCGCGCGAGGCTGAGGGCCGAGACCCCACCGAGGTACAGGGCGCTCAGCTCGTTCACCCCGAGGCTGATCGCCGCCGCGTCCTCCGGGATGGCCCCCTCGAAGGGGACGACCGCCGCGGAACCGTCCGTGGCGATGTCGAGGAGGAAACGACCGTCGGCGAAGCCCAGCTGGTCGCCGACCTCGAGCACGATCCGTCCGGTCGTGCCGTAGCTCCGCGCCGAGAGGGCGGCGGGAACGTCCAGGATGCGCGTCCAGAGGTGATCCCTCGTCGACACGGCACGCATCGCGCGCACGTTCGACAGCTGCCAGCCGAGCGCCTCGTCGACCGGGCGCAGCGCCGCGGTGACCGAGCTCACCAGGTCCATCTCGAGCAGGAACCGCCAGAGCCCGGCGTAGGCATCGTCCGTCGCCGAGACGAGGTACTGCACCTCGACGACGTGCTCGGAGAAATCGGGCGTCGGCTCGGTCACTCGGTAGATCGCGAACCCCTGCGGGTGGCCCTCATCGTCGTCGTAGCGCACGAACCGCAGCTGCTTGGTCTGCTCCGCCGAGCTCGGCATGCCGAGCAGACGCTCCCAGGACAGCCCGGAGAAGCCGATCTGGCCGGGGGTGGCGAGTCGCACCCGTTCGATGATGGCCGGTCCGTCGGCGAGCAGCTGCTCCCGCCGCACGAACTGCACCCTGCCGGCTGCCTCCGGCCCGATCCACTCTGCCCGGCGCACGTCGATCGCCCAGTCGGTCGCCGAGGCCGCCGGAGCGAAACCGTAGCGGGCATAGATCGTCGCCTCGCTGACGGTGAGGATGGCCACGGGAAGGCCGAGCGACCGCGCCGTGCGCAGCTCCGCCTCGAGCATGGCTCGCGCGAGCCCCCTGCGGCGGTGGGTGGGAGAGACCGTCACCGAGCTGATCGCCCAGGCACCTACACTCGCGAAGCCCGGAACCGTCAGCTCGGTCGGCCAGGAGCTGACCGTGGAGACGGGCTCGGAGGGGTCCACCGCCGTCTCGTCCCAGACGCCCGTGGTCCGCCGGTCGGCATACCCGTCCAGCTGTTCGGCGATCGCCTCGGCGGAGAACCGGTCGGCGTGGAAGCCGCGCGCCTCCGCCTGCAGCCAGCTCTCGAACTCGCGGGAGGCGGTGTCCACGAGTCCCATCCGCAGGCCCTGGGCGGCGAGCCGTTCGGAGGAGACAGGATCGACCGGGGCACTCCGAAAATCGTCGCTCACCGTTTCAGGCTAGCGGTGAGCGGAGGGCGACGGAAACGGCCGCCCCCGTTTCGACGTAACGTTGGTACCGGCACACGCTTCGTCTGCCCGGGAAGGTTTGTGTTTTGGTCATCGAATGTATTCATGGTCTCGATGACGCGCTCTGCGACATCTGCCATCCCAAACCTGCACCGGAGACTCGTCCCAGGGTGGTCCGCCCCCGCCGAGCGGCCGGTGCACCGCATCCGGTGAGCAAGGCCCCGCTGATGGATGTCGCCGCGCAGCGGATCTACCATCTGACCCACGTCGACAACCTGCCGGGCATCCTCGAGGCCGGCGCCCTGCTCGCGGACGCGACCCCCGCCGTCGACATCTCGGCCGCGCACACCAGGGAGCTCCGCCGCGGCACCGACATCGGGGCGGGGGAGAGCGTTGCACGGTTCGTCCCGTTCTTCCTCACCCCGAACTCCACCGTGTGGGAGGGGATGCGCTCCGGCGACGAGGATGACCGACTCGCCCCGGAGGCCCTCGAGGCCGAGGCCTACGACTTCGTGATGCTCGTCAGCACGATCGGAACGGCGGCCGAGGGCGAGACCGTCGTCGCCGACGGGGATGCCGCGGGCTCGCTCACCCGGTTCGCCGCCACCAAGGATGCGAGCGAACGGATGCTGCGCCGTCTGCACGACGACGAGGACTCGATCATCGCCGCGGAGTTCCTGGTGAGGGAGACCTTCCCGTTCGAATCGGTGACCCTCATCGGGGTGGCCAACGACAGGGCGCGGGCGACGGTGAAGACGATCCTGCAGTCGTCCGCCTACCGCCCGAAGGTGGCCGTCTATCCGCCCTGGTTCCAGAAACCGGAAGCCTGAGCCCGGCATGCCCGATCCCGGCATGAACGATTCGCTCGACCACCTGAACGACCTCGGACGCTTCATCGAGGCATCCCCGTCGTCCTTCCACGCCGCCGCCGAGGTGGCCAGACAGCTGATGGAGGCCGGGTACAACCAGCTCAGCGAGTCGGAGGACTGGCCGGTGGGATCGGGCAAGCGCTTCGTCGTGCGGGACGGGGCGATCGTCGCCTGGAACCAACCGGGAGTCGCTGGACAGACGACACCGTTCCGCATCGTCGGCGCGCACACCGACTCACCCGGATTCAAACTCAAGCCGAAGCCGACCATCGGCACAAACGGCTGGATCCAGGCCGGCGTCGAGGTCTACGGCGGCCCACTGCTGAACTCGTGGCTCGACCGGGAGCTCGAGTTCGCCGGACGGCTCGTCTTCGCCGACGGCACCACGGAACTCGTGCGCACGGGACCCTTCCTGCGCTTTCCGCAGCTGGCCGTACATCTCGATCGCTCTGTCAACTCCGACGGCCTGACGCTGAACCCGCAGCAGCACATGAACCCGGTCATCGGTGTCGGGGATCCCTCCACCGCGGATCTCGTGGGACATCTCGCCGGGCTCGCCGGGCGGGACGGCGCTTCCGTGGCCGGATACGACATCGTGGTCGCCGACACCGCGAAGCCCGCCGTCTTCGGCCTGGGCGGTCGCCTGTTCGCCTCCGGCCGGCTGGACAATCTGAGCTCGGTCCATGCCGGACTCAAGGCCTTCCTCGCGCTGCCCTCCGGCCAGAGCCACATCTCCGTCTTCGCGGCCTTCGATCACGAAGAGGTAGGCTCCGGCACGCGCTCCGGCGCGAGCGGCCCGTTCCTCGCCGACGTCCTCGTCCGGATCAGCCGGGCCATGGGCGCCTCGGAGAGCGAGCGGATGCGGGCATACGCCGGCTCGTGGTTCCTCTCCGCGGATGCCGGCCACGCCGTGCATCCCAACTATCCCGAGCGGCACGATCCGGCGAACCGGCCCGTGGTGGGCGGCGGTCCGCTCCTCAAGATCAACGCGAATCAGCGCTACTCCACGGATGCCTTCGGTGCGGCGGAGTGGGCCCGCGCCTGCGCGCAGGCCGGGGTTCGCTACCAGGAGTTCGTCTCCCACAACGCCGTCCCCTGCGGAACGACGATCGGTCCGCTCACTGCCACTCGCCTGGGCATCCGCACCATCGATGTCGGGATCGCGCTGCTGTCGATGCATTCCGCCCGCGAGCTCTGCGGTGTCGACGATCCCGCGGCCCTCTCCGCCGCCATCGGCGCCTTCCTCGTCCCGGACGCCCCGCGGCCCTAACGGCCCGCGCCCCTGACGGCACTGCCGCGACCGGGGCGGCAGCTCCGAGGTCCCTCTGCGCAAACGGCGACATCACGGCCCTTTCGGCGTAACATTTTGTCACAAAACATCGTTCGTCCCGGTATCGGTGTCCCGGTGTGACCGGGGGACCGGCGAGGGATCGATCGCGAACCGGTTTGCGCACAGCGCATCACGGATGAACCAGACGAACCGACGGAGGAAGTCATGATGAACGATCAGATGATGGACATGATGTCGATGACCATGCCGGGCATGGACATGGCCCTGATGCAGGGATGCCTGGAGGCCTGCTCCGCCGCGGAACAGGCCTCCACCATGTGCGCCGACGCCTCGTCCGGCGAGGGCATGGGCCGCATGATGAGCATGTGCATGGACACCGCCGATATGACGAACACCATGATGCGTGTCGTGATGCGCCCGATGGGTCATGACACGGGCACCATGATGTCCATGTTGACGGCGACCGCAACGATGTGCATGGCCTGCGCCGACGAGTGCTCTGCCATGGCGGAGATAAGCGATCACGCGAAGATGTGCGCTCAGGTCTGCATGAACTGCGCGCAGGCCTGTCAGGCGCTCATGGACTCGATGGCCTCCATGGCCTCGGCCGACTGAGCCGACCCCTCCGGAGCCGCTCCGCCGCGAAAGGCGTTTTTCCTCAGCGGCTCACGCACACGCTGTAGTACGAACCTCCGGCGGCCAGCACGTCATAATCGGCGTGCAGCGCGACCGGTTCGCCCGTCTCGAGCATCCCGGTGAGGTCGGCGTGGTGCCAGAGAACTCGACTGGTTGCCGCCTCGAGGTCGTAGATCTCGATCGCCCCGTCGGACGCCGCTCCCACGAGCAGGCCGTCGCGCCACCTGCCGGGCGTCGCGATCGCGGCCTGCCGCTGGATGGGGTGCAGCTCGTACCCGGTCTCGAATCCCGTCCGCATCATGGCAGCGGATCCAGCACGAAGGCTGCGATCTGGTGTGCCTGAGGATGACGAGACCATGATGTCCTTTTCTGATTCTGGGGGCCGCGTGGCTGGGTTGGTTGCCACTCCGGCCGCGCCCGGGCGGTTGTCCTGAGAGCCAAGCGGTTGTACTGAGAAGTTGTATCGAGAGTAGGAAGTCCGCGACGGGAAGTCACACCCGGTCGTCACAGACAGAAACATTGTGCCGGCCCGGCGGCCGGCGTCATCCCGTGACAACGACCGGCGTCCCGAGGGGGAGGCGGTCCACCGCCGCGACCGCCTCCGCGGGCAGTCGGATGCACCCGTGAGACACGGCGCCCGTCGCGGTCCGCTCGTAGTGCAGACCGATCAGCCCGCCGTCGCTTCCGCCGTACGGCTCGTCCGCGGCGGCGGAGTGCAGGGAGGAGAGCTGCACGGCATACCTGGACTGGTTCTGCGCCGGGTCCAGGTACCTGGCCTGCAGATAGCCGGTGACCTTCACGGGAGTCGGCGTCCCCGGCGCGCCGACTCCGACCCGGAACGAGTCCTCGATCCCGTCGCCCCTCCGGATGGTGAGGCTCTGTTCCGAGGAGGAGATCACGATCCTCCGGGGCAGCGGCACCGGGTCGATCAGGGCCTCCGTCCGAACCCATCCGGCGGTCTGGGCGGGCGCGTCTCCTCCGCTCTCCGAGGGCAGCGACTGTCTCGCCGGCGTGAGAACGCGAACCCAGCCGTCACGCCCGGCTCCGACGGGCACCACGACGGTCGGTTCGCCGAGGAAGTTCCGGGCGCCGAACCGCGCTACGAGCCGTCGCCGGTCGGCGCCGTAGATCGGCGTGTCCGCCCTCAGGGAGTAGGCGCGCGACGGCACCTCGTCTCCGGTGAAGGCCAGCAGGCCGGGGATCACCGCGTCGTATCTGACCTCCGGGAGGGCGGCGATCTCCGCCGGGGTCGGGCGCGGCAGTGTCAGTCGCGAGGGTGTCGGCCACGACGGTGTCGGCGCCGCCTTCCCCGGCGAGTTCGCCGGCAGCCGATCCGGCGCTTCCGTCGGCAGTCGATCGGGGGACCCGGAAGACGGTCCGGGCGGAACGAGCCAGAGGGCGACCGCGGTCAGCGCCGCCGCGACGAAGGCTCCGAGGGCGGCGATCGTCACCCGGAGCCGCCTGCCCCTCATCCGCTCACCACCGGAAGGTGGGAAGCCGGCGAGAGGATCGAGGTCTCGCCCGGTGCTCCGCAGGCGCCCTCGGCGACGACCGCTCCGCCGACGGTCGCGGTCTCGACCCAGTACACCGTCCCCACGGAGGCGTCGGTGACGGGGAACGGTTGCGAGGAGTAGCTGCCGTCCGCGGTGATGGTGAGCGGGGCGGTCGAGGAGTAGATCCTCGTCGCCTCGGCGCAGATCGGAGTGGTCGAGCCCGGTGGCTGCAGATATCCGGCCCAGGTCAGCTGCTCGCCCGCGGAGGGAACACCCGTGGCCCTTGCCGTGTCTGTCACCGTTCCGCCGACGACCCCGGTCGGCTGGGCGACGGTGGTCACGGCGGGAACCTCCCGGTCGGCGACATCGGAGGCCGAGGCGGAGAACACCAGCGGAACCGAGCCGCCCGATGCCGCCAGGGTCTGCGCGGACGGCGTGGCGTAGAGGTGCACCTTGGCAGCGGGTCCGCCATCGGCGGTGAAGTCGCCGCTCGTGGCGGTGATCCGATACGGCTCCGACGAGGCCGGCGTTCCGCGAATCGCGAGATGCGCGCCGTCCGTCACGGCGTGTGTCGGGCTGTTCGTGTCCACGAAGAGGCCGTTGTGCAGCGTCACGGTCCCACTCGCGGACGAGGGAGTCACCGAGACATCCAGCTGGCCGAGGGCGTCGTCACCCGCATCGATCTCCAGGCGCAGCGTCGCCGAACCGGTGGGCGGGGTGTAGGAGGCGGCCTCCGCTCTGAATCGATCCGCCAGTGTCTGGATGGCCGCCCGTTCCGAGGCCGGGGCGCGCCGCAGGACGAAGGCGTCTCCGCCCTCCGCCTGATAGTCCGCGTTGCCGGCGATGCTCCAGACCGCCATGGCGACGGCCGCCGCGGTCGTGTTGTCCGAGGTGTTGCCGTGGCGGGACAGCACGGCGTTCAGCCTGGTCATCGACGCGGGATCCAGATCGCCGACCCGGTCGACCAGGCCCGCATCGACCGTGTCCCGTCCGAGCGCGCTGGGCTGTCCGGCATTGATGCAGTAGCTGACGCTGCCGTCCGGATCGAGATAGCCGCCGAGATGGTTGGTCGGCTGCCCCTGCTGATAACCGGGTCCGAGGGTCGCGGCGTCGGCGGCGAGCGGTCCGGCGAGGATGCCCCCGGCGGCGAGCACCAGCGCTGCGGACGCGAACGCCGCCGGGCGAAGAAGAAGGCTCATGTCATCGTTTCCTCTCGGTTGCCGGGACGATGGCTCCCGGTCGTCGTCGACAGTAGGGAAACGGGGCCGACCGCGGGGACGTTCGTGCGCCTCCTGTGCACAACCGGCAAGACGATTCGGCTGTGGAGAAATACTGTTGATCCATGTTCCTTGTCATCGCCACCTACACGATCGCCCAGGGCCACGAGTCAGCCGTACTCGAGCTGGTGAGGCGTCTGGAACTCGCCAGCCGGGAGGAGCCGGGGTGCATCTCCTTCGACTCCTACCTCAAGGTCGGTGACGACCGCGCGCTGGTGCTCCTCGAGCGCTACGAGTCCGACCGGGCCTTCGAGAGCCACCGGGCGACGCCCCATTTCCGCGCTCTCGTGCTGGAGGGAATCGTGCCGCAACTCACCGACCGCAGGGTCGAGACCTTCACCGCCTGAGCCAGAGCCGAAGCCAGAACCCAAGCCAGAACCTGAGCCAGAACCCAAGCCAGAGCCTGAGCCTACGGCTGCGGCTAGCCGATCTCGTCGACGATGCCAACGAACCGCGAGCCGATGCCGTCGACCTCCCTGCGATGGATACCCGCCGCGGGCACGGGCAGTTCACCGGCCAGATGCCAGTCGCAGCTGAGGTAGCTGAAGGCCGGCCACCATTTTTTGGGCCGCACCGCCTCCTCGAAGCCGCAGACGTCGCACTTCAGCTGCACCCACACCGGTTTCCTGCCGGTGCGATTCGCCCGCGACTGGATCAGCCAGGCCGGGGGAGCCGCCTCGATCTGATCGAACTCCGCCTCGGACAGCCGGTTCGGGATCCCGTGGCGCTGGGCCATCTCGAGAGGGATGTCCAGGCGCAGCGCGGCTTCTCGGCGGGTGATCATCCCCCCAGTCTGCCCGCAGAACGGCGCACGGCCGCAATCCGGGTCGGAACCGGCCCTACGCGCCCTGCCGCCTCGGCGAGCGGGCACCGTGCCGCCCCATCATCCGCCAGACCGTGCGGCTCAGCGGCGGATGCTCGAGCGCGATCTGCCGCAGGACCCGATACTCCCTCGTGGGCGACGGGAGCCGTCCGTCATTCGCATCGATCGCGTCGGCCCTCAGCAGATAGACCACGAGCTCGTCGACCGTCGGCAGCTCCTCCATGAAGGCCCAGGGATCCTCGCCGGCCAACAGGCGCTCGTGGATGACCGTGTCGAGCTCCTGATGAGCCTCGGCTCGCAACAGCTCCAGGCTGACCCTCCCGCGGGGCCGAGGTTCATTCGCGGTCATCACTCCACCCTACGACGGCGCATCCGGTTCTTCTGTGGCTCCAAGCTGGCGTAGTCTCTGTCGTCGGGGTGCGGACTTTCCGTCGTGCGTCCGCAGTACCGTCGCTGCTCGACGCCGCCCGTCAACAAACGAGGAATCGCGATGGCTTTCGTGAATGGGCTCACCGGCGTCGGCCGAGTGGCAGCGGCGGTCAATCCCGCCGACAAACCGTGGGACGGGCACGACACCCAGGTGCTGATCGTCGCGGCGGTCGGCATCGCCATCGTCGTCGTCCTCATCACCGTCGTGAAGCTGCACGCCTTCCTCGCGCTGACCATCGGATCCCTGTTCGTCGGCATCGGCTCGGGGATCGCGCTCGAGAAGATCACCACCTCGTTCGAGACCGGGGTCGGCGGGGTCCTCGGATACGTGGGCGTCCTGATCGCCCTCGGAGCGATGCTCGGCAAGCTCCTCGCCGATTCCGGCGGAGCCGACCGGGTGGTGGACACACTGCTCCGCGGCAAGCCGGCCACCCTGCCGTGGAAGATGGCCCTCATCGCCGCCATCATCGGCATTCCGATGTTCTTCGAGATCGGCCTGGTGCTGCTGATCCCCGTGGTGATGCTGGCCGTCCACCGGGTGAAGGGCCCGGCGATGCGCCTCGGAATCCCCGCCCTCGCCGGCCTGTCGGTCCTGCACGGGTTCATTCCGCCGCACCCCGGTCCGCTCGCCGCCATCGGCATCCTGCACGCGAACGTCGGCATCACCCTCGCCCTCGGCCTCCTCGTCGCCATCCCCTCGGTGATCATCGCCGGACCCCTGTTCGGCCGTCTCGCGGCCAAGTGGGTGCCGATCGGAGCCGCCGGAGCCGCTCTGGCCGTCACCGCCGGCTCTGCTGGCGGTAGCGGCAGCACGGGAAGCGGCAGCTCGTCGCCGGCCACCCGTGCGCAGGATCCGGATGCGACGCGCACGCCGTCGTTCGCCCTCACGCTGGTGACCCTCCTGTCGCCCCTCGTGCTCATGCTGCTCAAGGCGGGCGCGGACATCTGGATCGACCCGAACGCCGGTCTCCGCCAGTTCCTCGACTTCGTCGGCGACCCGGTGTTCGCTCTGCTGTTCGCGGTGATCCTCGCCATGTTCACCTTCGGGACCCGCGTCGGCTTCACGCTGACCACCCTGGGCAAGAAGATCGGCGAGAGCCTGCTGCCCATCGTCGGCGTCATCTTCATCGTCGGTGCCGGCGGCGGATTCAAGCAGATGCTGGTCGACGGCGGCACCGGTACGGCGATCGCCAAGGTCGCCGTCGCGGCCAACCTCTCCGTGCTCGTGCTCGGCTGGATCGTCGCGGCGCTCATCCGCCTCGCGACCGGCTCCGCGACCGTCGCCACCGTGACCGCGGCCGGCATCGTCGCGCCTCTGGCCGCCCAACTGTCCCCGGCTCACCTGGCGCTGCTTGTGCTCGCGGTGGGGGCGGGCTCGCTCATCTTCTCGCACGTCAACGATGCCGGCTTCTGGCTGGTCAAGGAGTACTTCGGCCTCACCGTCGGCCAGACCCTCAAGACCTGGTCGGTCATGGAGACGATCATCTCCGTGGTCGGGCTCGGTGTGGTGCTGCTGCTGTCGCTGATCCTCTAGGGCAGTCGACGGTCGGACTCCGACGGTCGGACTCCGGCGGGACCGGACTCCGCGAGAGGCTTGGCGCGACCGGCCGCCGGGCGTACCGTGCTCGGGGTGACCGCAGCAGACCAGGCCCAGAGACCGGCTCCCGCTGGCCCGCCTTCGCGGTCTGCGTCGCGGTCGGGGCGTTGACGATTCTCGACCTCTCCGGTGTGAACGTCGCGCTCCCCATCGATCCAGAGGTCGTTGCATGCCGGTTCGGCCCAGCTCCAGCTGATCGTCGCCGGTTACACCCTCGCCTTCGGCCTAGCCCTCGTCCCGGCCGGCACTTCCCCTTCCGCGGAATCGGCCTAGGGTCCTGACCATGGACAACAGCAGCACGGACAACAGCAGCGACACCGACAACGGCAGTAGCAACAGCGGCACCACACCGACGAGTCCCGACCAGCAGGACGCCGAGACCTCGGAGGACACCGTGTCCGGCGGCGCGGCGGAGGAGCCGGATGTCTCCAACCCGCAACGGTCGGGTGGCTCCGCCGGCTAGGAGGGTTCCCGGCAGAGTCGCTCGCTGCCCGGGCTGACCGCCGTTACCGCAGGGCGAGGGCCTCGACGGAGCGCCGCACCACCTCCGCGGACCGCTCGAACTGGGCCTGCTCCGCCTCCGAGAAGGTCACCTCGATGGTGCGGTCGGCCCCGCGCGAGTTGACGATCGTCGGCACGGAGAGGGCCACCCCGCTGACCCCGAGGTAGCCGTCGAGCACGGAGCTCACCGGCAGCACCGCGTTCTCGTCCCGCAGCACGGCCTCGATGATCCGTGCACCGGCCAGGCCGATCGCATAGTTCGTCGCGCCCTTGCCCTCGATGACCCGGTAGGCGGTCTGCGAGACCTCGCGCGCGAGATCGTCCAGCTCGGCCGTCGTGAACCGGGGACGCCCCGGACCCGTCCACTCCGCGACGGGTACGGATCCGATCGAGGCCCTCGACCACAGCGGGAACTCCGAATCGCCGTGTTCGCCGACGATCAC
>NZ_DASWPB010000108.1:0-18156 GCF_036404185.1 Lacisediminihabitans sp.
GGACGGGGACGGGGACGGGACAGAGAAGCTCGGCGGACGGTCGGAGGCGATGGACGAAGCCGGACCGCCGATCACCCGAAGGTGAAGGAGTACGCGCTCAAACCCGGGGACAGGCTGACGGTCAAGGAACTCCGCTCCTGCGACGAGCCCTCGACGAGGGCATAGATGTTCGGGGCGCCGGAGACGGAGTAGCTCGTCGTCTTCCCGTCGACCGTGGCGGTGATGGTGCCGGTTCCCCCGACGTCGAGGTAGACGTCGTCGGCGAGGAAATCGAGCCGGATCGCGGCGTTTTTCTTGGCGGTGATCGACTCGTCTCCGACGTCCCACGTTCCGGTCAGCCCGAAGGTGTCGTCGGGCAGGGTCCCGGTGTCGGCGAAATGCTTAGTGCCGGACGGGAGCTGTCCCCGCGCATAGTTGGTCGCACGCTGGGCATCGAGGTAGGTCTCCGGCGTCTGGGCGGCGTTGCGAGGCGTAGTGTCTTTCACCTCCGTCGTTCCGGGCAACGTCACCGACGCGTTCGCCGAGGTGAGCAGGGTCCGAATCAGTTTCTCGGTGCCGGCGTAGTCGCCCTCGCCGATGGAAACGTTGCGGACGGTACCCGTAGCGTCGATGAGATAGTCGGCCGGCCAGGACTGATTGTTGTAGGCATCCCAGGTGGTGTAGTTGTTGTCGAGGGCGATCGGGTACTGAATGCCGAGGCGCGCCGCACCGGCCTTAACGTTGTCGGCGACATGCTCGAAGGCGTATTCGGGGGTGTGCACGCCGATCACCTCGAACCCGGCCGCCCTGTAGGCGGAATACCAGGCGTCGACGTGGGTGATCGCCCGCTGACAGTTGATGCAGGAGTACGCCCAGAAATCGAGGAGGACGACCTTCCCCTTGAGTGAGGCGAGGGTCACCGGTGCGCCGTCCGGCGTGTTCAGCCAGCGTGAGATGCCGCTGATCACCGGCGCCGTGCCGCAGTTCTTGAGGGCATTGGATATCTCCTGTTCCGCGTCAGCCTCACAGGAGGCGAGCGACTCGGTGACGGTGGTCGAGGTTCCGAGCGCCTTCGCGACGGTGCCGCCGCCTTCGAGGGATCGGTTGAGGGCCGCGGTGTAGTCGGGAATCGCCTTCTGGATCGCGTCGGTGACATTGAAGGTCAGGGCGACCGCGAGACCGATGACGACGACCCCGGCCGCGACGCGGATCCCGCGCTGATGCACCCGGAACGCCTTCACCCGTTCGGCCACCCCGCGGCCGGCGAGCGCGAAGAGGAGAAGCGGCACCGCGGTGCCGATCGCGAAGGCGATCGTGAGGAGGACGGTCTCGCCACCGATCCTGCCCGTGGCCCCGGCCACGGTGATCGCGGCCAGCACCGGCCCCGCGCAGGGGACGTACACCGCGCCGAGGGTGAGCCCGAGCAGGAATCCGCCACGGTCGGTGCCGACCGCGCGCTGGGGGATCCAGGAGAACGGCTTCTCGAGGATCTTCTCGAACCTCGGAACGATCATTCCGAGCCCAAGGAGCACGAGGGCGGCGAGCCCGATCCAGCGGATGATGTCCTGAGGCACCGGCAGGGCGTCGAGCACGAGCGTGCCGAGCAGGGTGAACACGCCGAAGCTCAGGGCAAGACCAAGGACGACGAGGAACGGGCGGGCGCTGTGCCGAGACGGGACGACGGGATTCGGCCGATCGCGGGAATCCTCGCTCGGGGAATCGATGGCCACCGCGCCCGTCGGAAGCGAGCGCGCCGCCTGCGCCCCACCGGACAGGAAGATGACCGGCAGCACCGGGAGAATGCAGGGGGATATCCCGGTGATGAGGCCACCGACGAGGCCGATGAAGATCAGGGCGACCAAGGGGCTCCTTCGACGACACCGCGTGCTGCACTGCCGTCCGGGCCGGCAGGGAACGAATCTAGGTCGGGGACCTTCGGCGATGCTGGGAAGACGGGCGGTCCCATTTGCCATCCGCAATTCTCGATTCACGATGCCGACACGGTGCGAGACCGGGGCCGATGCGAAACCACTGGCGGTTCTGCGGCCGCGATCCCGCCCAAAAATGAACCTTGAAGTCGCGATCCGCTGGTGCTACGGTAAGTCGAACCGGTTCGATGAAGAGGGGTGAATGTGTCCACGATCGAGGATGTGGCACGTCGCGCGGGAGTCTCGCGCAGCACCGTCTCCTACGCGCTGTCCGGCAAACGGACCATTTCCCGGGAGACCCGCGAACGCATCGAGACGGCGATCGCCGAGCTCCGTTTCACCCCGAATGCCGGAGCCCGGGCGTTAGCGACCTCGCAGACGATGGTGATCGGCCTGTTCGTCCAGTTCTTCGAGGACGAGTTCTCCCCGGCCATGCTGCAGTACGTCCTGCCGATCTCGGATGCGGCCCGCGAGGCCGGCTATGACATCCTGATGATCACCGAAGACAACGGCCCCAAGGCGCTTGAGCGGCTCTCCAGCTCGGAGATGGTCGACGGGGTCATTCTGCTGAACGTCGCGTATGACGACCAACGGCTTCCCGTGATGAGGAAGATGCGCCAGCCGGGTTCGATGGTGGGACTTCCCCGCGAGCCCGACGGCTTCGACGTCTTCGACCTGGACTTCGCCGCGTCCGGCCGTCTCCTCATGGACCACCTCGCCCAACGAGGGCACCGAGAGGTCATCCTGATCACCCCCCGCGAGCACGTCTTCGAGCGCGGAGGCGCCTATGCCTGGCGCTTCCGGGATTCCGCTCTCCAACAGGCGGCCACGTACGGGATCCGGGTTCATTCCTTCTTCGGAGAGACCCAGCAGCCCGCGGTGAACCGGCAGCTCAACGAGATCCTCGACGCGCAGCTCGGCTCCGCGATGATCATCCACAACGACGCCATGATCGCCGCGCTGCCGTCGGTCCTGTACTCCCGCGGCATCCGCGTTCCCGACGACCTCTCCGTCGTCGGGATCTTCTCCGAAGACTTCGGTCGGATCTTCTCACTGCCCTTCACGGCGGTGGAGACCTCGCCCGACAAACTGGGCCGCAATGCGGTCCAGGCCCTGGTGCGACGAATGCTCGATCCGAAGGACGCAGAGGCCCCGACTCTCGAGTTCATCGCACCAACCATCATGGACCGAGGAAGCACCCGCTGACGGGCGGTACCGCGGCAACCCACAAGACCTTACCGCGGCGTCGAACCGGTTCGACAGATCACAACCAGCAGCACCATTCAGAGAGGAATTCCAGTGCAAGCATCACGCAAGGCGCGCACCATCGGTGTCACGCTCCTCACGGCGGCCGTCATGGCCGCAACGCTCTCCGGTTGCTCCAGCAGCAACGGTTCGTCCAAAGATGCCGCGAGCGGCAGCTACACCTTCTGGGATCCGTATCCCCAGTACGACGCCTCGTCGGCCTGGGCCAAAGCCGTCGCGCAGTGCGGAACGGACGCCGGTGTCACCATCAAACGCACCGGCTATGACACCACGGATCTGACGAACAAGGCGCTGCTGGCCGGGCAGCAGAGAAACTCCGCCGATATCCTGCTGGTCGACAACCCGGTGGTCTCCACCCTCGCGGATGCCGGCATCCTCACCGACACCAAGGAGAACGGGCTCTCGACCGGCAAGGTCTCGCAGAACATCCTGGGCGCGGGTGTCCTCGACGGAAAGACGTACGGCGTCCCGATCGGCGCGAATACGCTGGCCCTCTACTACAACCCGAAGGTCCTGCAGGCCGCGGGGGTCGATCCGGCGTCGATCACGGACTGGGCCTCCCTGACGGACGCGCTGGCCAAGGTGAAGGCGGCGGGCAAGAAGGGCATCACCTTCGCGGGCATCGGCACCGAGGAGGGCAGCTTCCAGTTCCTGCCCTGGTTCTGGGGCGCCGGCGCTGACCTGACCAAGCTCGACTCGCCGAAGGCCATTGCCGCGTTGACCCTGTGGACGGATTGGATCAAGCAGGGTTACGCCCCCAACTCGGTCATCCAGGACACCCAGACGACCACCTGGCAGGAGTTCCAGACCGGCGACTTCGCGTTCGGCGAGAACGGCACCTGGCAGAAGGCATCCGCCGCCGACATGGGTGCGAGCGTCATCACGATCCCGGCCGAGGGCGGCGGGGCAGCTCCGGTGCCCACCGGCGGCGAGTTCTTCACGATCCCGGTGCAGAAGGACAGCGCCCGCTACAAGACCTCGGCGAAGGTGATCGAGTGCCTGTCCTCCGGCGACAACATCGTGAAGACGGACAACACCCTGAACTACATCGTGGCCAGCACCTCCGGCCAGCAGGCGCAGCTGTCTTCCGATTCGAGCCTGAAGACCTGGGTCGATGCCGTTCGCGTGGCCAAGGCGCGCACCGGCGACAACCTCGGCACGAAGTACCCGGTGATCTCGCAGCAGCTGTGGACCGCGGTGCAGAAGGCCGAGAGCGGTGCGGCATCTCCGGCGGACGCGCTCAAGGCGGCCCAGGATGCCGTGAACGCAAAGCTCAAGAAGTAGATCCGTGAAGAAAGCCGACACGATAACCATGACACCGTCCACGTCGGATAGCCGGTCGGCCGCGCAGCACAGGGACGGGGTGGCACCCGTCGCCCCGTCCCGCGCTCACAACTCCGCACGACGCAGAGTGCAATGGACGGCATGGGGATTCATCGCCCCCGTCGTCGTCTACCTCGCGCTGTTCTATGCGTACCCCCTGTACAAGAACGTCGACCTCAGTCTGCGGCACTACACCGTCCGCTCGTTCATCGATGGTTCGGCACCCTTCGTCGGGCTGCAGAACTTCGGCGAGATCCTCAGCAGCTCGACCTTCTGGCCGTCGGTCCTGAACACGGCGATCTTCGTCTTCGTGTCCATCGCCTTCCAGTTCGCGATCGGCCTGGCGCTCGCCGTCTTCTTCTTCAAGAGCTTCCGCCTGTCCGGCGTGCTCCGCGCCCTGTTCCTCATCCCCTGGCTGCTTCCCCTGCTGGTGTCGGCCTCGACCTGGTCGTGGATGCTCAACAGCGACTCCGGCATCGTGAACTCCTTCCTCGAGGCTTTTGGAATCGGGCAGATCAACTGGCTGACGTCGCCCAACTGGTCGCTGGCCGCCGTGCTGATCGCGAACATCTGGATCGGCATCCCGTTCAACCTGGTGATCATGTATTCCGGCCTGCAAGGCATCTCCGCCGACGTCTACGAGGCGGCCGCCATCGACGGGGCCAACGGCTGGCAGCGGTTCTGGAGTATCACCTTCCCGCTGCTGCGCCCGGTGACCGCGATCACCCTCCTCCTGGGTTTCGTCTACACCCTCAAGGTGTTCGACATCATCTGGATCATGACGCGTGGCGGCCCCTCGACCTCCTCGACGACGCTGGCGATCTGGTCCTATCAGCTCGGTTTCGGCTCGTTGCTGCCTGACTTCAGCTCGGCCGCCACCGTCGGCAACATCCTCATCATCATCGCGCTCCTCTTCGGGCTCGCGTATGCGCGCGTTCAGCGCAGATTGGACACCTGATGAAGCGCCGCTCCTGGTGGCTGACGGCCGTCGGCGTCGTCCTCACCGCGATCATGCTGTTCCCGATCTACTGGATGGTCAATGTCTCGCTGACGAAGACCTCCGACATGCGGAAGGACCCGCCGAACATCTTCCCCATCCATGGCACCCTGGAGGGCTATTCCGTCGTGCTGCAGCAGCAGCTGCCGTTCCTCGGCACGAGTCTGCTGATCGGTCTCGGAACCGTGGTTCTGACCCTTGTCCTCTCCGCACCGGCGGCATACTCGCTGGCCAAACTGCGCCCTCGAGGCGGGGGCGTGATCAGCTTCCTGATGCTGATCGCGCAGATGATCCCCGCGATCATCATGTCGATGGGCTTCTACACCATCTACGTGCGGCTGGGAGTGCTCGACACCGTCTGGGGCCTGATCATCGCCGACTCGACGATCGCCGTCCCGTTCGGCGTGCTCATCTTCAGCGCCTTCATGTCCGGCATCCCCGACGAACTCCTGCAGGCAGCACGCATCGACGGCGCAAGCACCTGGCGGACGTTCCGCTCGGTGGTGCTCCCGGTCAGCCGCAACTCCGTGGTCACGGTCTCGCTGTTCTCGTTCCTCTGGGCGTGGTCGGACTTCCTGTTCGCCAACACCCTCGACGGCGGGGGCGCCCTGAAGCCGATCACCCTGGGTATCTACGCCTACATCGGCAACAACAATCAGGAGTGGAACGCGATCATGGCCACCGCAGTGGTCGCATCCATCCCCGCAGCCGCCCTGCTCGCGCTCGCCCAGCGATACATCGCTGCCGGCGTGACGGCCGGGGCGGTCAAAGACTGATCCGACCATTGGAGATGACCACCACCATGGTGTCCTACACGATCGTGGACGGTGCCCTCGAAGTCCGTCACCGCCACGAGATAATCCGCATCGAGGCCTGGGGACGCGACAGCGTGCGGGTACGGGCGGCTCAGTACCGGATCCCCGCCGACAGCGCAGGGGCCCTGGACCCGCAGCGCCCGCCTGGACCCGAGCCACGGATCCGGATCGACGGGGCCAGAGCAGAACTGGAGCATGGGGCGCTCCGCCTGGAGGTCGACTTCAACGTCGGACATGCCTACCCGGAACCCCTCATCACGTTCCGGAATGCGGACGGAACGGAGCTGCTGACGGAGGCGCGCGAGCATTTCTGGATGCCGGGGGCCCGCGTGTTCCAGGGCAACCGGTCGGGCGCCTACGAGATTCACCAGCAGTTCGCCGCCTACCCCGGCGAAAGACTGTACGGGCTCGGTCAGCGCACCCACGGCCGTCTGGACATCAAGGGTCTCGCCCTGGACCTGGTGCAGCGCAACGGAGAGGTGAACATCCCCTTCGTCCTTTCCGACCGGGGCTACGGGCTGCTGTGGAACGTGCCGGCGGTCGGCCGGGTCGAGTTCGCCGAGAACGTCACCCGCTGGAGCGCGGGTCAGGCCCGCGAGATCGACTACTGGTTCACCGCCGCGGGCGCTCCGGCCGAGATCCTCTCTCGGTATGCCGACGCGACCGGCCATGCCCCTGAACTGCCCGAATGGGCAAGCGGTTTCTGGCAGTCGAAGCTGCGCTATCGCACGCAGGACGAGCTGCTGGAAGTGGCCCGCGAGTACAGGCGTCGCGGCCTGCCCCTGTCGGTGATCGTGTCCGACTTCTTCCACTGGTCGGCCATGGGAGACTTCCGCTTCGACTCCGCCGAATGGCCGGACCCGACGGCGATGGTCGCCGAGCTGAAGGAACTCGGGATCGAGCTGATGGTCTCCGTCTGGCCCACCATCTCCCCCCTGAGTGAGCACTACACGGAGTACAACGGCCGGGGAATGCTCGTCGGCGCGGACCAGGGAGTCGAGTTCCAGCAGACCATTCAGGACAAGGGTATGGCCACCCCGATGCCCGTCGCCTTCTACGACCCCACCAATCCGCAGACCCGCGAGTTCGTCTGGGGGCTGGTCAGGAAGAACTACCTCGAGCGGGGCATCCGGGTCTTCTGGCTCGATGCCTCGGAGCCCGAGCTGAACCCCGCCCATCCGGGCAACCTGTCCCTCTACGCCGGCCCCGGTGCCGAGGTCGCGAATATCTACCCGCGGGACAACGCACGGCTTTTCGCCGACGGCATGCGACAAGCGGGCCAGGAGCCGACCGTACTGCTGTGCCGCTCCGCCTGGGCGGGATCGCAGAAATACGGGGCCGCCGTCTGGTCGGGAGACATCTCGGCAACCTGGGAGTCTCTGCGGCAGCAGGTGCGGGCCGGACTGAACATCGGCATGTCGGGCATTCCGTGGTGGACCACCGACATCGGCGGCTTCCACGGAGGGGACCCGTCCGACCCGGCCTACCGCGAGCTCATGGTGCGCTGGTTCCAATACGGCGTGTTCTGCCCGCTGTTCCGCCTGCACGGCGACAGGTTCCCGCGCGTGCCCACCGGATATGCGATGACCGGCGGCCCGAATGAGGTCTGGTCATACGGCGAGGCCGCCTACCCGCACCTGGTCGCGTCCCTTCAGCTCCGTGAGCGCCTCCGCCCGTACCTCCACGAGCAGATGCGGACGGCGTCGAGCACCGGGCTGCCGCCGATGCGCCCCCTGTTCGTCGACTTCCCGGAGGATGCCGCGGCCTGGACCGTGGAGGATCAATTCCTTCTCGGCCCCGACCTCCTGGTCGCCCCCGTCCTGGAACCGGGTGCCACCTCTCGCGAGGTCTACCTTCCCGCCGGACGGGACTGGACCGAGCCCTCGACCGGGCAGGTCCACCCCGGCGGCAGGATCGTCACCGTGTCCACCCCGCTCGACCACATCCCCGTTTTCGCAGCAGAAAGTTCCGAGGTACTCCATGTCATCCGCTAACTCGAACGGTGCCCCCGTCCGGCCACGAAGCTCCGTTCTGCGGCCTCTCGGACAGGAGGAGATCCGGGTCACCGGAGGATTCTGGGGCGGCAAACAACGGACGAACGCCGAGGCCACCCTCGGCCACTGCGAGTACTGGATGGAGCGCATCGGCTGGACAGGGAACTTCGACAGGGCGGCGGCGGGGACCATCGGCGGTGACCACGCGGGCATCGAGTTCGTCGACTCCGAGATCTACAAGCTCCTGGAGGCCATGGCCTGGGAGCTCGGGCGCAATCGCACCGAGGACCTGGAGCAGCGCTACCTCGCCCTGGTCGCCCGCGTCGCGGCAGCGCAGGAGCAGGACGGCTACCTGCACACGAGCTTCGGTCGTCGGGGCCAGCCGCCGCGGTATTCCAATCTCGAATTCGGACACGAGCTGTACTGCTTCGGCCACCTCATCCAGGCCGCTGTTGCGCGACTCCGCACCGGCCACGACGACACGCTCGCGCAGGTCGCCCGGCGATTGGCGGATCACCTGTGGGTCGAGTTCGGTCCCGACGGGCGCAACGCCGTGTGCGGTCATCCCGAGATCGAGATGTCCCTCGCCGAACTGTCCCGGGCGACCGGGGAGCTCCGGTACCTCGAGCTGGCACGCCTGTTCGTCGAGCGTCGTGGCACCGGAACCCTCCGTCCCGCCGCCTTCGCCCCGGAGTACTTTCAGGACGACATCCCCGTCCGTGACGCGACGACCATGCGCGGCCATGCCGTACGTGCCCTCTACCTCGCGTCCGGCGCACTGGATGTGGCCGTCGATACCGCGGACCTCGGCCTTGCCGAGGCCGTCCAGACGCAGTGGACGAATGCGGTCGCCCGGCGGACCTATATCACCGGCGGCGTCGGTTCCCATCACCAGGACGAGGCCTACGGTGACGACTACGAGCTTCCCGCGGACCGGGCGTACTCGGAGACCTGCGCCGGTATCGCCTCCGTCATGCTCTCCTGGCGGCTGCTGCTCCACACCGGCGACGAGAAGTATGCCGATCTGATCGAGCGAACCCTGCTGAACAACGTCCTCGCCTCACCCCGCGAGGACGGGCAGGCCTTCTACTACACCAACACCCTCCACCAGCGCACCCCGGGATCCGTCCCCGACGAGCACGAGCTCAGCCACCGAGCCGAATCCAGCCTGCGCGCCCCCTGGTTCGAGGTCTCCTGCTGCCCGACGAACGTCGCCCGTACACTGGCCAGCATCAACCTGTACTTCGCCACCGCCACCGGCACCGGCATCCAACTGCACCAATACGGCGACTACGAGATCCACACGACTCTCGACGACGGCGAGCTGGCTCTGCACGTCGGCACCGACTATCCGCACGGCGGCCGGATCACCGTCACCATCGACACGGCCCCGACGACCCCCGTCACCATCGGATTACGGATTCCCGCCTGGGCGCGCAATCCCCGGATCGTCAGCGGGCACGCCGCCACCGAGCGCGGGAGACTGCTCGAGGTCACCGGGATCTTCCACCCGGGAGAGGCGATCCGGCTCGAGCTGTCGCTGGAGCCCAGGATCGTCTTCCCCGACCCGAGGATCGACGCCTCCCGCGGCACCTTCGCTATCGAGCGCGGACCGCTGGTCCTGGCGGTGGAGTCCATCGACCTGCCCACCGGATGGAGCGTCAACGAGATCACCGCCGACGCGTCGACGATCGCGGCGGGCCCCGACGGCACATCCATCGACGTCTACCGGCTCGCCGAACCAGAGACCGACTGGCCCTATCGGACGAGCGCCGGTGTCGCTGAGGCAGGGCACGTCCGCGCCCGGATGATCCCGTATTACGCCTGGGCGAACCGGGGCCCGGCGACCATGCGTACCTGGCTGCCCATTCACCCCCGCAGCGAGGAACAGGATGCCTGATCGCGCGCGACCGACGCGGCGCCGGATCACGCGGTGCGTTGGTCGGGCCGCCAGAAGACCCGCTTGACCAGCTCGTTGGCGACGAGGTACATGAGGGTGATCGCCAGCACGGCCACGAGCAGCGGCAGGGGGATCGCGACCAGGTTCAGCGGCGCCGCCACCGGCGAGTAGGGGATGACAAACGCGACGGCCGCGACGAGGACGCTCGCCATCACTATCCACCTGCTGGGCCGGCTGCGGAAGAACGGCCGCCTGGTGCGCAGGACGAACAGCACCGTGATCTCGGTGAGGATGCTGCCGAGGAACCAGGCGCTCTGGAACTCCCGCACCTGCGCGTGGAATCCCCACTCGAGGACGGCGAAGGTCACGAGATCGAAGACCGAGCTCAACGCGCCGAAGACGAGCATGTAGCGCTGGATGAGCCTGACGTCCCAGTGCTGCGGCCTGCGCAGTTGCGCCGCGTCGACGGAGTCGGTCGCGATAAAGGTGGCGGGGAAGTCGGTGAGGAGGTTGATGAGCAGGATCTGGCTGGCGAGCAGCGGCAGGAACGGCAGGACGGCGGCGGCGATGGCCATGCTCAGCACGTTTCCGAAACTCGCGCTCGTGGTCATGAAGATGTACTTCATGGTGTTCGCGAAGGTGCGACGGCCCTGGGTCATGCCGGCGAGCAGCACGTTCAGGTCCTTGTCGAGCAGCACGATCGCCGCGGCCTCCTTCGCGACCGCGACGGCGCTGTCGACGGAGATGCCGACATCCGCGGCCCGCAGGGCGAGCGAGTCGTTGATGCCATCACCCATGTAGCCGACCGTCTCGCCCGTCGTGCGGAGCGCGCGGACGATCCGCTCCTTCTGGATCGGGTTGAGCTCGGCGAAGACGACGACGCCTGGCGCCCTGGCCGCGAGAGCGGTGTCGTCCAGTCTGTCGATGTCCGTGCCGGTGAGGACCGTGGTGGTGTCGAGCCCGACCGCCTTGGCGATGTGCGCCGCGACCAGGCGGTTGTCCCCCGTCAGCATCCGGACGGAGACGCCGTTGGCGGCGAGGTCCTCGAGCGTCTTGGCGGCATCCGGCTTCGCCGGGTCGGCGAAGGTGACGAACCCAACGAGGGTCATGGCCGCCTCGTCGGCGAGGGTGGTGGAGGTCGCGCCCGGAAGCTCGCGGGTCGCGACGCCGAGGACGCGGAAGCCCTCGTTGCTCAGGTCGAGGAACAGCTTCTGCACGGTGTCGTTGACCGCCGCGATCGGCACGGTCGAGCCATCCGACGCCCTCGCGCTCGTGCACACCGCGAGGATGGCGTCGAGCGCACCCTTGCTCACGAGGGTCGGCGCCCCACCGGCGTCGGCGAAGAGGATGCTGAGTCGCCGGCGGTTGAAGTCGTACGGCAGCTCCCCGAGCTTCACGACCTTCGAGACGTCGCATTTCACGCCGGCGCAGATGGCATCGTCGATGGGGTTCTTCAACCCGATCTGGGAGAAGGCATCGATGAAAGCGAGACGGGCAACGGAGTCGCTCGGTGCGCCCGCGACGTCGAGCGCGGCATCCAGCACCACCTGCCCGGCGGTCATCGTGCCGGTCTTGTCGGAGCAGAAGATGCTCATCGACCCGAAGTCCTCGATCGAGTCGAGGCGGCGCACGATGACCCGTCGCTTGGCGATCGCGCGAGCGCCCTGGGCGAGGCTGATGCTCACGATCGTCGGAAGCAGCTGGGGTGTCAGGCCGACGGCGAGCGCCAACGAGAACAGCACCGAGTCGATGACCGCCCGGTGCAGCAGCAGGTTGATGAGGAAGATCACGACGACGAGCACGAGCATGATCCGGGTGAGCAGCAGCCCGAAGGAGGTCATCCCCTTCTCGAAGCCCGTCTTCGGCGGCTCCGTCTGCAGACGCGAGGAGACCGACCCGATCTCGGTGGAGACGCCGGTGCCGACGACGAGCACCGTCCCGCTGCCGCTCGCGACGTGGGTGCCCATGAAGACCATGTTGGGGCGGGCGTTGAGCTCCGCATCCGCCGCGCTGGTTCCTGGCCTCTTCTCGACCGGGAACGTCTCGCCGGTGAGAGCGGATTCGTCGAGCTGCAACCCGTTGGAGTCCAGCACGATCGAGTCGCCGGGGACGAGGTCGCCCGCCGACAGCTGGGCGACGTCTCCCGGCACCACCTGCGTCAGCGGGATCGCCTGCGATTTCCCGTCACGAAGGATCGTCGCCGTGATCTCGACCGTCGCCAGCAGCGCGGCGATCGCCTTGCCTGCGCTCCGCTCCTGGAAGAATCCCAGCAGCCCGGAGAGCAGGATGATCACCAGGATGATGACCGAGTCCACCGGGTCGCCGAGGACCCAGGCGAGGACGGTCGCGATCACCAGGATGATGATGATCGGGCTCAGGAACTGCCGGGCGAGGAGCCGGGCGGCGGAGGTCTGCTTCGAGACGCCGAGCGTGTTCCGTCCGACCCTGGCGAGCACGGCCGCGGCCCGATCGCTCGTCAGCCCGTCACCGGTCGAATCCAGGTCGGCAAGCAGGGCGGCGCGGTCGGTGTTCCAGAACGCGGTGGGAATCGTAGTGCTCACGAGCCAAGTATGGCTGCGGCGGCGGGCACGGACGCCGATCCCCGCCAACACGCCGGACGATCGCCGCGGGACTCAGCAGGGCGCCGCGCAGGGAACCTCGATCGCCGCGGTGGGCCCGGATGCCGCGGCCGGAGTCACGGCCGCATTCGTCGCGGGCACGAGCGCGTTGGAGCGCCGCAGCCCGAGCCCGATCAGCACGACGGCACCGAGCACGGCGATCCCGCCGGAGAGCCAGAAGTCCGCGGCGAGGCCGAACGAGGAGACGGCCAGGCCGCCGACGATCGATCCCGCGGCGATCGCCAGCTGGATCGTCGTGACGAAGAGGGCGAGGCCGCTCTCCGCCCCGTTCGGCGAGGCGGCCGCCATCCAGGTCTGCGTGCCGAGCGGCAGCGCGCCCCACACCAGACCCCAGACGACGAGCAGGGCGAAGACCCCCGGCACCGAGTGGGCCAGGAGCGGTAACAGCACGACGGCGCCGGCCAGCACGAACTTGGCCGCGCCGAGGGTGCCGATCACGCTGCGACTCAGGGTCAGGCCCGCCGCGAAGTTGCCCACGATACCGGCGATGCCGAAGACGAGCAGGGCGAGCGTGATGGTGTCCGGCCCGACGCCGACCAGCTGCTTGAGGTACGGCGCCACATACGTGTAGGCCGCGAACTGCGCAACGAAGACGAACGCGGTGGCGATGAGGCCGACGCGGGCACGGGGAATCCGGAGCAGCCCGCCCAGGGTCGCGAAGCGCACCCGGTGGATCGCCGGGATGCTGGGCAGCAGGATGAGCTGCAGGACGAGGGCGACGAGACCGAGCACTCCGCCGATCACGAAGGCGAGCCGCCAGCTGGCCAGGGACGACACGAACGCGCCGAGCGGCAGGCTCACGACGGTCGCCACCGAGATGCCCGCCGTGATGAACGACGTCGCCCGGATGGCCGCGGACGGCTTGACGAGGCGCGCGCCCATCCCGGCGCCGATGGCCCAGAACCCGCCGATCCCGACGCCGAGCAGCATCCGTGCGATCAGGAGGACCCCGAACGTCGGCGCCAGCGCGGCGAGGGCGTCGGCCAGGACCAGCAGGATCGTGAGGGCGACGAGCACGACTCGCCGGTCGACTCTGGACGTCGCGACGGTCACCACCGGGGCGGCGATGGCCCCGGTCAGACCGGTGCCCACCACCATGAGGCCGGCGGTGCCGATTCCGACGTGGAGGCCGGAGGCGATGGCGGGCAGCAGCCCGATGGGGAGGAATTCCGAGAGCACGAGGACAAACGAGCCGAGGGCGACCGAGAGCACACCGAGCCAGCCACGACGTTCCGTTGATGAGGTCATGGAAGGCTCAAAGCGACCGCGGCCCCGTTCCATTCCCACGTGCCCGACCACGCGGCGCGTCCCTCTCGACGGGTCGGCGGGCGCCTCAGCCCCTGAACGAGATCCAGGTCTCGACGTGCCGGAATCCCATCGACTCGTACAGCGGGCGGCCGTCGTCGCTGGCCTGCAGGTAGGCGATCGTGGCCCCCGCCTCGAAGCCGTCGAGGACCACACGTTCGGTCACGGCTCGGCCGAGCCCGGCCCGACGGAACCGGGGGACGACGGCGATGTTGAAAACACCCAGGCTCCGTCCGATGCGACTGCCGAGCCCGGTTGCCGCCGGCTGCCCGTCCAGGCGGGCGAGATATCCGGTGAACTCCGGCACGTCGAGCACACCACCCGCCATCAGCGACCCGAATGCGGACGGGGGCGCCTCGAAGCCGTCGGACAGCGCCGCCGTGTATTCCGCCCAGTCCGCCGCGCCTGCGGTGACGATCCGGGAGTCGACTCGAGGACCACGCCCCACGAGGTCATCCCGGTCACAGGTCAGAAACGGCGTCTCTGACCGCCCGGTGAGACCGTGAGAGCCGGCGATCTCCGCGATCTCGGCGAGGCGCGACTCGTTCGCCGTGTCACGGGCGACCCGGAACAGGATCGACCACGGCAGCCCGAGACCCTCGGCGTGCTCCGCGAGGGCGGTGACGTCCCCGGCCTCCCACTCGTCGTCCAGGACGGCCACCGAGTTCAAGGAGGGCAGCGCGGTGCCGGAGAACAGCAGACGGACGTGACCGGCCCGTTCCGTGCTGCCCGCGGGCGTGGCCGCGCAGAGGCGCTGCATCGAGAGCGCGTACCCCGTGACGGCCTCGCTCAGGGCGTCGTCTGTGTTCATCGTTTCCCTCTCCTGGGCATCCGCCCTCGACACCGCCGTCGGTCTCCACCGAGATCTAAGCTGAAATCACCGGCCCACGAGGCCGAGCATAACCAAGCCACCCAACGAGACATGACTCGCCGATGGCCACACGATGGAGAACGAAGTGGCAATGATCAACGCATCCAATGCGATGTTGAAGGTTCTGAAGGACTGGGGGGTCGAGAACATCTACGGGTTGCCCGGCGGATCGTTCGACTCCACGATGAACGCGATCCACGACTTCCGTGACGAGATCCGCTACATCGGAGTGCGTCACGAGGAGGTGGGGGCCCTCGCGGCCTCCGCCGAGTCGAAGCTCACCGGTCGGATCGGCGTGACGTTCGGATCGGCCGGCCCCGGTGCCGTCCATCTGCTCAACGGCCTCTACGACGCGCTCCACGACCACACCCCGGTTCTCGCTCTGGTCGGCCAGGTCGCCACGCCCCTGATGAACACCGACTACTTCCAGGAGCTCGCCGAGAATCCGATCTTCGCCGACGTGGCCGTCTACAACCGCACGGTGACCACCGCGGAGCAGCTCCCCCAGGTGGTGGACACCGCGATCCGTCAGGCCTACGCCCACAACGGGGTGGCCGTGGTCGTCATCCCCCGCGACCTCGGCTGGGCTCAGATCCCCGACACCTACGTCTCCTCCGCCGGCGCATACGTCCAGCCGGAGTGGCCACAGGACCCGCGTCCGGAGGATGTCGCGAAGGCCATGGATCTCATCGCGGCCGCCAAGCGCCCCATCATCTACTTCGGTCGCGGCGCGGCCGGCGGCGCCGACGAGCTGCGCGAGCTCTCCGAACTCCTCCACCTGCCCCTCGTGTCGACCTATCTGGGCAAGGGAATCCTGCCAGACGACTACCCGGGCTACATGATCTCCACCGGCCGCGTCGCGACCAAGCCGGGCACCGACCTCGGCCGGGCCGCCGACCTGATCGTCTTCGTCGGCACGAACTACGAGTTCGGCCGCGTGATGTTCAGCCCCGACGCGAAGTTCATCGACGTCAACATCGACACCACCTCCATCGGCGCCCGCCATGCGACGACCCTGGGCATCCGTTCCGATGCGGCGGCCTTCCTGCGCCGGCTGCTCTCCGTCGCCCGCGCCCGCACCGAGCCGGCCGTCGACCACACCGCCTGGTACGAGTCCGCGCTGGAGGACAAGCGCGATTGGGACGCCTGGATCGCCTCGAAGTCCTCGGACACCCGGGTGCCCCTGCGCATCCCGCCGGTCTTCGCGGAGATCACCAGGATCGCCGCCCCCGATGCCGTCTTCGGCGTCGACGTCGGGAACGTCAACATCGAGACCGCCCGCTTCCTGCCCATGGATGAGCGCCGCACGCTCACCACCTCGGCGCTCTACGCGACGATGGGCTACGGCCTGCCCGCGAGCATCGCCGCGGCCCTGGTCCATCCGGGCCGTCAGGTCTGGAATCTCACCGGGGACGGCGGGATGGCGATGGTCGCCCAGGACCTGGCCACGCAGGCCCTCTACCACCTGCCCGTGATCAACGTCGTCTTCACCAATCGCTCGCTCGGCTTCATCGAGGCCGAACAGGACGACCAGGGCCAGCCGCACTCCGGCGTGGACCTCATGGACGTCGACTTCGCGAAGGTCGCGGAGGGCTTCGGTGTGCACGGCTACACCGCCACCACGATCGAGGAGCTCCGCCGGGCCCTCGAGGAGTCGAAGGACACCGCCGAGCCGGTGCTCATCGACGTCAAGGTCACCGACGACAGGCTGCTGCCCGTCGAGGCCTACCCCCTCCACCGCGGCGACCGCGCCGACTTCGACGAGTTCGTCAGCCGCTACGAGGCCTCCGACCTGCGCCCCTTCGGGGAGATCCTCTTGCAGCACGGGGTCGTCCTCGACTGAGGCCGGACCGGCTCGGCGGAGCTGCCCGCCGTCGTTCGCTCGCACAGTTGCTTTCCATGGTGGAAACAATTATTGTTTCCACCATGGAAAGAGACAACATCGACCAGGACGACTTCCCGATGAACGCCTCGCCGGAGGAGGCGATCCGGTCGGCCAACGCCCGCCTCGCCGCCCGGTTGAGGTCCCCCTGGTGGTTCCACGCCCTGTATGGGTTTTTCGTGGCCTGCATCGCGTTCGGGGTGGGCGAGCGGCCGGCCTGGGTCGTCGTCGCGCTCCTCGTCGGACTCGCGGGGATGATCGCCGTCACCCGCTGGCGCGCCCGTCGGATCGGCTTCTCCAGAGCCAACCCGAGCCGCTTCACCTTCCTCCGCGAGGGGGCGCCCTGGTCGGCGATCTCCTACGGGCTGTTCGTGATCGCGGTGGCCGTGAACGTGTTCGCGAGGCAGTTCACCCTCCTCGAGGCCGGCCTCGTCGCGGCGGCGGCGGGCCTTGCCATGGCGGCGCTCGGACCGCTCGCCGACCGTGCAGGGCGCCGTCGTCTGGCCCGGGCCGCCCTGTGACCGACCGCGGTGCCGAGCCCCTCTTCGACCCGATCATCCACGCACCGCAGCGCCTCCAGATCTGCGCACTGCTCTCCAGGGGAGGCGAGGTCGACTTCGCCACCCTCCGCGACGTCCTCGAGGTGTCGGATGCGACCCTGAGCAAGCACCTGAAGACCCTGGGCGACGCCGGATACGTGACCCTCAGACGCGTCCACCGCGACAGCGGTCACGCCAGGGCGTGGGCGCGGCTCACGCCCGAGGGGCAGCGCGCGCTGGACGGGCACTTCTCGTTTCTCACGCGGCTGCGCGAGGGAACGTGACCGGCCCGATCGCGTGGGGTTGAGTCGGCTCGACCCCTCGCGATCCGCGGCTCAATAGATGGATGCGTACAGGTCCTGGATCTGCTCCACAGTCGCCTCGCGCGGGTTGCCGCCGGTGCAGACGTCCTCGAAGGCGGCCCGTGCCAGCGCCGGGAGGTCCTCCTCCTTCGCGCCGATCTCGCGCAGCGTCGTCGGGTTGCCCAGATCCCGGGTCAACGCGGCGACCACGTCGACGGCCGCCGTTCGCACGTCGCCGAGCGTCATCTCCGCGGCGCCGGGGACGGCGAAGGCCACCGCGATGTCCCGGAAACGCTCCCCCGTGTAGTCGGCGTTGAAGGCCATCACGGGAGCCAGCAGGATCCCATTGGCCACGCCGTGCGGGGCGTTGTAGAACGCTCCGAGCGGATGCGCCATGCCGTGCACCAGGCCGAGTC
>NZ_DASWPB010000109.1:0-69613 GCF_036404185.1 Lacisediminihabitans sp.
GGCCTGATCTTCGAGGGAGAGCCGCAGGCCAGGGCGGGCAGAGGCAGGCCATCGGAGCTGTTGCACCTGCGTCCTGCCAGCGCCAATTTTCTCGGATTCAAATTGACCGGTGACGCGCTCTACGCCGCAGTGACCGATCTCCACGCTGAGGTGAGCGAGAGCGAAGAGCACCCTCTTGTCAATCGGGACGTCTCCTCCGTGGTCCGGCTTATCGGTGAGGTCGCGAATCGTCTGCACGCGAGGTATCCGCGGTTGGCTGCGATCGGGGTGTGTTCAGCCGGCGACGTGCAGGACGTCGGTGGCCGTCTTCTTCTGGTCGACTCGCCGTTCCTCGGGTGGGACACCGTCCCGCTGGCGGAATTGGTCTCAGAGGCGACCGGCCTGCCGACCGTGATATCCAATGACGTGCAGGCACTGACCGCAGCGCATCATTGGTTCGGAGCTGGCGTCGGCTGCCGTACTATCGCTCTCATCGGCTTCGGCGCAGGCATTGGCAGTGGCATCGTCGTTAACGACGAGTTGGTCACCGGCTCCCGAGGGCATCCGGGGAAAGTCGGGCACATACCGGTCACGGAGGGTGGCCCAACCTGCGATGCCGGACACGTTGGCTGTGTCTCCGCCTACGTCACCATTCCGTCAATCGTGCGTAACGCACATGCGGCCAGTTATCCGTCCGCACTCAAGCTGGCTCGGGCGGGGGAACCGACAGCTCTCGCCGCCATGCAGGCGGCAGGAAAGGCACTGGGGGTCGCAATCGTGCAATTGGCGAACTTCATCGATCCGGAGAAGATCATCGTCACCGGTGAAGGGCTGCCGCTGGTCGGCCTCGCCAACGAGACCATCTTGACAACCATCTCGAATCTTCTCGATCCCGCCGCCGACGATGTCACCGTCGACTTCCACGAGTTCCGCTTCTCCGACTACGCCTGGGCCGCCGCGATCAGCGCAATCCGACTCGTGGTCTAGGCGGACAGCCAACCTCGGTCGTCCAACCATGTGCGCGCCAGGTGAGTCCATGCTTCGAGCGGACCGAGACCGCGGGCGAGCCCCTTCCCGTGCTCACCGCGTTCGAAGACATGCAGCTCGAATGGAATGGCCTGTTCGCTGAGTGCGCCCCCGTAACGCAGCGAATGTCGGACGCTTACTCCGCCATCATCGGCCGTGTGCCAAAGAAAAGTTGGAGGAGTGGCGGCGTCGACGAGGAATTCAGCGCTCGTTTTCTGTCGCTGGGCAAACACTGGGACGTCTCCAAAGAAGCTCTCCAAGGACCCCTGGTGGACGTCATGTATCCACGAGATGACCGGGTAGGCGAGGATGGCCAAGTCAGGACGGCCGTCCTCATCAGGGAAACCGATGGATTCTTCGTCCGTTGGCGCAGCCGACAGGAGCGCAGCGAGATGGCCTCCCGCTGAAAACCCGATGACGCCGATTCGATGAGTGTCTCCGTTCAGGGGAGTGCTACCGTCTCGAAGTCGGCGAAGAAGATGGCGTGCCTCGCCGATTGCCGCGGGGTGGGTCGAGGGAGCGACGGGGTATCGCAGTACCGCGGCATTGATTCCGAGAGCGTTCAACCAGACGGCGATGTCGTCTGCTTCGTGGTCCGCATGTGTTGAGTAGCCCCCGCCAGGCAGGACGATCATGGTTGGCTGGCCTGCGCCGGTCACAGGAAAAAAATGCGTGTCATCGTCGAGAGTCACTCCTTGAGCCTATGCGGCGACACAGGGTCTCAAGGAGGTTCTGCTGCTTCGTGACCATTTTGTTGCCTCAATTGACAAAATCATTTTGGGTGGGCATGCTGGTCTCAACATCCGGTGGGAAACCGCCAAGCGCCCCGGCCCAGGGGAGCGTCGTAATCACATGTCAAAGGAGATATATCTATGCGTTCGAAAAAAACGCTCGCCATACTGACCTCCATCACCGTCGTAGGGCTCGCCCTTGCGGGATGCAGCTCAAGCACGACCTCCTCGAACTCCTCCAGCGGGAAGGTGAGCCTCAGCTTCTGGTCATGGGCGCCGAAGACCCAGCAACTGGTAGATACCTGGAACAAGGCACATCCGAATGTCCAGGTCAAATACACCGATGCCGGTGGTGGAAATGACTCTGCTCCCAAGCTGCGCACCGCGAGCCGGGCGGGCAACGCTCCCGACCTTGCTGCGGTGGAATACACCACGCTTCCTTCGCTCATCGTCGCCGGGGTCCCACTCGACATCACCAGCTATGTCAAGGACATCAAGAGCAAGTTCACCTCCGGGACCTGGGCGCAGACGACGTTTGACGGGCAGGTCTATGGGGTTCCGCAGGATGTCGGTCCGATGGCTGTTCCGTACCGCACGGACCGGCTCGCCGAGCTCGGTATCGCCGTTCCGAAGACCTGGGAGGACTTCGGCAAGGCCGCTGAGGCCGTGCACGCCGCCGACCCGGATGCCACTCTGGCGTCGTTGCCCGCCGACCAGTTCGGTTTCTATGCGGGCGTCGCGACCCAGGCCGGGTCGAAGTGGTGGTCGGTGAAGGACGGCAAATGGACCGTCGGCATTGCGGACGAGGATTCGCTCAAGGTCGCCGACTTCTTCGAAAAACTCGCTAAGGAGGGGGCCATCAAGACTGACCCGATCCTGACGCCGGAATGGAACAAGGATGTCAACGAGGGCAACGTTCTCTCCTGGCCGTCTGCGCTCTGGGCACCGGGTGTGATCGAGGGCATTGCACCAGACACGATCGGAAAATGGACCCTCGCGGCATTGCCGCAGTGGACGGCGGGAGATGAGTCGGTCGCCTATCAGGGTGGCTCGGCCGTCATCATCACCAAGGGATCGAAGCACCCGAAAGAAGCAGCGGAGTTTGCCAAATGGCTCAACGCGAGCGAGCAGGGTGCGAAGCTCATCCTGAACACGGTGAACGCCTATCCCGCTGCGATCTCTGGGCAGAAGGCTGCTGAGGCCAGCAACCCGCCGGCCCTCATGCCACAGCAGAAGGATTACTACACCCTCGCGGCGAAGATCTCCTCCGAGACGATCCCGGTCACCTGGGGACCCGATGTGAACGTGGCACAGACGACGTTCACCGACGCACTCAACAAGGCGATCGCGGCGGGCACCCCGTGGCGCGATGCGTTCAAGGCAACTCAGACAGCAGTCGTCAAAGACCTTAAGAGCTCCGGCTTCAAGGTAACCAACAAGTAGTCGCTTCGTCACGGCGGGCCGGTCGCGTTCGGGCGACCGGCCCGCCAGAAGAGTTAGGGAATTCCATGTCAACCGACCAAGCGGTGTCGCCACGCATGCGTGCGCCCAAGCGGCGCAAGCATCCGTCGAGAATGACCTTCGCGCCGTACATGTTCCTCGCGCCGGCGATCGTGTTGTTCCTCGTCTTCATGCTGGTGCCGATCGTCTACTCCATCTGGCTCAGCTTCCAGCACTATCAGCTTCAGGGCGGCGGTATCCTCGGTGTCCGGGTGCAGGTCTTCGCCGGTTTCGCCAACTACATCGCGGTGTTCCAGGATCCGGAGCTTCTCGCGGGATTCGGGCGGCTCGCGATCTACGGCATCATCGCCGTTCCGGTCACCCTCGGCGGAGCGCTGCTGTTCGCCCTTCTCCTCGATGTCCCCGCCGTTCGGGCCAAGGGGTTCTCGCGGGTGGCGATCTTCATCCCCTATGCGGTTCCCGGCGTCGTCGCCGCGCTGCTCTGGGGTTTCATGTATCTTCCGGGAACCAGTCCCTTCTCCTACATTACGAAGGCGCTCGGTTGGGGGACCATCCCATTCCTCGACAATCCCGGGCTGTTCGGCTCACTCGCCAACATCGCGGTATGGAGCGGCATCGGCTTCAACATGATCATCATCTACACCTCGCTGCGTGGCATTCCAGCCGAGATCTACGAGTCGGCCAGGCTTGACGGCGCCAATGAGGTCCAGATCGCATTCCGCATCAAGATTCCGCTGGTGACCCCCGCGCTCATCCTCACCGGGATCTTCTCCCTGATCGGAGCGCTCCAGCTCTACGGGGAGCCGACGACGCTGAAGCCGCTCACCAATGCGATCAGCCAATCGTGGGTACCGCTCATGATCATCTATCGGGATGCCTTTATCACCGATGATCTGCCGGGTGCCGCCGCGCTGTCCGTCATCATCGCCCTCGGCACGGTCATCCTCTCCGCCGTCGTGCTTCGCATCACCAATCGTCGATCGGGAGGCGCGTCATGAGCGCGATCAAGTCGCATACCTTGTCTGTCCGGCCGAAGGGCAAAGTCTGGCCGACGGTCGTCCTTCTCATCGGCGCCGTGTACTGCCTGGTGCCGGTGGCATGGGTATTCATCGCCTCGAGCAAGTCCCGGGCCGAGCTGTTCACCACATTCAGCTTCGCGCCAGGGAGTGGTCTGTTTGACAACCTCGCATCGCTATTCACCTACGGCGGGGGCCAATACGGCAAGTGGGCGCTCAATTCGCTGCTCTACGCCGGACTCGGCGGCCTTCTGTCCACTCTCGTCTCGACAATGGCGGGCTATGCCCTTGCGAAGTACGAGTTCCGGGGGCGTTCGTTGATTTTCTACTGCATCCTTGGCGGGGTGCTGATCCCTGGCATAACCCTTGCCATCCCTCAGTACCTGTTGCTCTCTCAAGTGGGGTTAGCAGGCGGGTACCTCTCCGTCCTGTTGCCGGTGATCATCAGTCCGTTTGGGATCTATCTGTCACGGGTCTACGCCTCCAGCGCCGTTCCCACCGAGACGATCGAGGCATCCAGGCTCGACGGGGCGAACGAGTGGCGTACCTTCAGGTCGATCGGCCTGCCGATGATGGTTCCGGGAATGGTCACCGTCTTCATGCTGCAATTCGTCGGCATCTGGAACAACTTCCTGCTGCCATTCGTGATGCTCTCCGATCAGAACAATTATCCGATCACCGTCGGGCTTTACACACTGCTGTCGAAGGGATCGGGTTCCCCCGCGCTTTATTCACTCGCCATCACCGGAGCGGCCGTCTCGATCATCCCGCTCGTGCTGCTGATGCTATTTCTCCAGCGCTTCTGGCGTCTCGATCTGCTCTCCGGCGGTCTCAAAGGATGACGAGCATCGAGCAAATTCCTCCAACCAGCTTAGGCACGGCCGGGCCGATCGTCAGCCGACTGTGTCTCGGGACCTCATCCTGGGCGCGTGCCGCCAATCCGCTCGATCCTGTCGAGCTTCTGGATCAGGTCTTTGTCGGTGAAGGTTCTGGGGAGCGCGTGCGATACATCGACACGGCGAACGAGTACTCGGGCGGTCTGAGCGAGACCCTCATCGGTGACGCGATCCATCAGCACGGTGGTCTGCCGGAGGGCTTGGTGATTCAGACCAAACTGGACCGCGATGTGCGCACCGGCGATTTCAGCTCAGACCGGATGTGGCGCTCACTCGAAGAGTCTCTAGGGCGACTGCATCTCGACTCGCTCCCGATGCTCTTCCTCCACGATCCCGAGCACATCGGTTTTGAGAAAGCCATGGCCAACGACGGACCCGTCACCGCGTTGGTGGAAATGAAGCGTTCTGGTGTCGCGGAACGGATCGGTATCTCCGGTGGGCCTGTTGGCCTGTTGGAGAAGTTTGTCGGGACTGATCTCTTCGACGCCGTCATCACGCACAATCGCTATACGCTCGTCGACCGATCGGCGCAGGCTCTGGTCAACGCATCCCGCGCACGAGGTGTCGCCGTCCTGAACGCCGCCGTGTATGGGGGAGGGGCGTTGGCCAAATGGCCGGTACCTGCCACGACCTACGCCTATGTTCCGATTCGCGCGGAGGTCGCGGCGGCGATCTCGGCGATGGGTGAGGCCTGCAGTCGGCTTGACATCCCTCTCGCCGCTGCCGCCCTGCAGTGGAGTACCCGAAACCCCGCGATTACTAGTTCGATCTTCGGAGTCGCTTCATCCGCACAGCTAGGCGCCACGGTTGCCCTTGACGCGGTGAGCATCCCCTCTTCTCTATGGGAGGAACTCGAAGAGCTGGTCCCTCCTGCTGAGTCCTGGATCGGTGCCTCCCGATGAGGGACGTCGTGATGAGAGAAAGCATGAGCAAGAGGAGGCAGAGACGTGGTTGATCTGACACGGAACGGCCGATTGCTGTTCGGCGGGGACTACAACCCTGAGCAGTGGCCGGAAGAGATCTGGCTGGAAGACATCCGCCTCATGAAACAGGCGAAGGTGACCACGGCGACCCTGGGGATCTTCTCTTGGTCCAGCCTCGAACCACGGGAAGGGGTATATGCCTTCGAGTGGCTCGATAGAGCGATCGACCTGCTCTGGGCCAACGACATCAGCGTCGTGCTGGCCACCCCTACGGCCTCGCCTCCACCATGGTTCACCAAAGCTCATCCGGAGGCCATGCCGGTGACCCGGGCGGGTGTGAGGCTCGTGCATGGCAGCAGGGATACCTACAACCCGGCCGCGCTCGCATACCGTGAGGCTGCCCGTCGGATCACCAGGGCGATCGGCGACCGTTATGGACATCACCCGGCGCTGCAGGGATGGCACGTGCACAACGAGTACGGCAGCGTCAGCTATGGACCGGCGGTTGATGAGGCATTCCGACGCTGGCTGCGCGAGCGCTATATCGATTTGGCCGCGCTCAATCGTGCCTGGTACACCGCATTCTGGTCTCAGGGCTACGGCGACTGGGACGAAATCCTCGCTCCCCAACAGACTCAGTACCTGTCCAACCCAGCTCACGAATTGGACTTCAAGCGATTCTCTGCCGAGTTGCTGCTTGACTGCTACCGCGAACAGATTGCGATCCTGCGAGAGACCAGCCCCGATGTGCCTCTGACCACCAATTTCATCCTCTCGACCTGGCTGAATTACAACCACTGGGAGCTCGCTGCTGCTTCAGACTTCGTGTCCATCGACTTCTATCTGGATGCCGACGGCGTGGAGGGAGCTGCGCACGCAGCCTTCGGTGCGGATCAGGCGCGCTCGTTTGCGCAAGGACGACCGTGGCTGCTGATGGAGCAGGCGGCGAATGCCACCGTGAAGCCTGGTCGCATCGTCGCCAAGCCTCGCGGAGAGATCCTTCGGACCACTGCACAGCACATCGCTTATGGCTCACAAGGCGCGCTCTTCTTTCAGTGGCGAGCCGGGTTGGGTGGGTCGGAGGCTTTCCATTCGACCATGGTTCCCCACGTCGGCGAAGACAGTCGTGTCTTTCGGGAGGTTGTGGAGCTCGGCGCTTTCATCGATCAGCTGGGCGACTTGTCTTTAGAGCCGGCCGGCCGGGTGAACGGACGCAGGGTCGCCATAGTCTGGGACATCGATTCTTGGTGGGCAACGGAGAGCTCGAGCCTGCCGAGCGATCGGTTCAATTTCCAGGCGGCGGTCCGCCGTGTTCATCGGGCGCTGTGGTTCTTGGGGATTGGCGTCGATTTTGTGCGGCCTCAGGACGACCTGAGCGGTTACTCGCTGCTGCTCATTCCCAGCCAGCTCGTCGCGACGCCGGAACAAGCCACGAATGTGAGGCGTTTCGTGGCGGATGGCGGCGAGGCAGTCGTCTGGTACTTCAGCGGAACCTTCGATGCGAATCTGCAGATCATTCCGGGCGGTTACAGCGGAATGTTCGCCGAGACACTTGGCATCCGAGTCGAAGAGTTACTGCCGTTGGCCGACGGTGAGAGCGTTCAGCTCGACAACGGAGCGATCGGCACAGTGTGGTCCGAATCGGTGCAGTTGCGCGGTGCGGAGCCGTGGGCACACTACACAACCGGATTCGCGCGGGGAGGGCCGGCCGTGACTCACAACGCAGTGGGCTCCGGCCATGCCTACTACGTGTCGACGGAATTGGACGATGCCGCGCTCACCGCCCTGCTGGTTATGGTTCTCGCCGAAGCCGGTGTCGAACCGGATGCTCGTGGTGCCGGTGGTGGTTTGGAGGCTGTCCGTCGGCGTGCCGGCGACCACTCCTATCTTTTCCTCATCAATCACGGTAACGAGGATCGATGGTCAACCGCGTTCGGGACCGATCTGCTCACCGGCAGCACATACGAGGGGAGCGTCCTGGTCGTGGCCGGCGCAATTCTCGTGATCCGAGAGTCGATCAACAATTAGCCTGTTTCCGGACGTCAGGTCCGGAGGCGAAAACGTTGAGTGCGGCGTGCAGGCGCCCCTCGAGAGGAAGTTATGAAATTCACCGACGGATTCTGGCAGCTGCGCCCCGGCGTGGCCGCACTCTATGCGCAGCAGGCGTACGACCTGGTGCCCAGGGAGAACTCCATCGTCGTCACCGCCCCGACCAAGGCCGTCGTCTCGCGCGGTGACACCCTCAACCGGCCCGCACTGACCGTCACCCTGAGCTCTCCGATCGAGGGAGTGGTCGGGGTGCGCATCGAGCATTTCCAGGGCGGCACCCGGCAGCCCGGATTCTCCCTCGTCGGTGCGGAGGACGGGCACGGGCTCGTCGAGGTGACGGACGAGTCGGGCTCGATCACGACCGGAGGCCTCACCGCGACGATCGGGCGGGGGAGCCCATGGGACCTCCGTTTCTCCGCGGGCGGCCGGCTGCTGACCAGCAGTGGCAGCAAGTCCGTCGGTTACCTGAGCCTCGCTCCGGATGCCCAGGTCGACGGCGGTCCGATCGGCAACGCCCGCTCCGGCACCGCAGGGGGTCCGGCGGCCACCTATCTGCACGAGCAGCTTGCGCTCGGCATCGGTGAACTCGTCTACGGTCTGGGGGAGCGGTTCGGACCGGTGGTCAAGAACGGCCAGTCCGTCGACATCTGGAACGCCGACGGCGGCACGTCGAGTGAGCAGGCCTACAAGAACGTCCCGTTCTATCTGACCAACCGCGGGTACGGCGTCCTGGTCAACGACTCCGGCCACGTCTCCTACGAGATCGGCTCCGAGTCGGTCGAGCGGGTGCAGTTCTCGGTCGAGGGCGAGAGCCTCGAGTACTTCCTCATCTACGGGCCGACGCCCAAGCAGATCCTCGAGCGCTACACGGCGCTCACCGGGCGTCCGGCATCCGTGCCCGCCTGGTCGTTCGGCCTGTGGCTCTCGACCAGCTTCACCACGAGCTATGACGAGGCGACCGTCTCGAGCTTCATCGACGGGATGGCCGAGCGCGACCTGCCGCTCAGCGTCTTCCACTTCGACTGCTTCTGGATGCGCGAGTTCAACTGGTGCGACCTCGAGTGGGATCAGCGCGTCTTCCCCGACCCGCAGGGGATGCTCGCACGACTGCACGAGAAGGGCGTGCGCGTCTGCGTCTGGATCAACCCGTACATCGCGCAGCGCTCGCCCTTGTTCGCCGAGGGCGCCGAGCACGGGTACCTGGTCACGCGTCCGAACGGCGACGTCTGGCAATGGGATCTCTGGCAGCCGGGCATGGCGATCGTCGACTTCACGAACCCGCACGCCACGGCCTGGTTCCAGGACAAGCTGCGAGCGCTGATCGCCGGAGGCGTGGACGCGTTCAAGACCGATTTCGGCGAACGGATCCCGCTCGACGCCCGCTTCGCAGACGGCTCGTCGTCGGAGCGCATGCACAACCTCTACGCCCAGCTCTACAACAAGGCGGTGCACGACGTGCTGGTCGAGGAGCGCGGAGAGGGCGAGGCCGTGCTGTTCGCCAGAGCGGCGACGACCGGTGGCCAGAGCCTCCCGGTGCACTGGGGCGGCGACAGCACCTCGACGTTCTCGTCGATGGCGGAGACCCTGCGCGGGGGCCTCTCGCTCGCCTTCGGCGGCTTCGCGTTCTGGAGTCACGACATCGGCGGCTTCGAGGGCACTCCCGATCCGGGCGTCTTCAAGCGCTGGGTCGCGTTCGGCCTGCTCTCCAGTCATTCGCGCCTGCACGGCAGCGAGTCGTACCGCGTGCCGTGGACGTTCGACCTCGATCCCGTCACGGGGGAGTACGACGAGAGCGCGACGAGTGCCGTGGCCGTGACTCGGCGCTTCGCGAGGCTGAAGAACCGGCTCATGCCCTACCTGTTCGCGGCGGGTGCCGAGGCATCCGGGCGTGGTGTCCCCGTGATGCGACCGATGCTGCTCGAGTTCCCCGACGACCCGGGCGTCTCCTACCTCGATCGGCAGTACATGCTGGGGCCGGACATCCTTGTCGCGCCCGTGTTCACCGACGACGGAACCGTGCAGTTCTACCTGCCGGAGGGCGGCTGGACGAGCCTGCTCACCGGCGAGCACGTGGCCGCAGGCGGATGGCGCACCGAGACGCACGGTCTCGACTCGTTGCCGCTGTATGTGCGCGACGGTGCGGTGCTGCCGGTGGGGGCGCACGACGACCGGCCGGACTACGACTACCTCGACGGGCTGACCCTGCGGGTCTATCCCGGCGCGGAGCCGACGACGGTGCGCGTCGTCGGGGTCGATGGCGCCGCCACCGACGTCGCGCTCGCCCGTGATCGAGACGGCGCGTTCTCGGCGCACGCCGACGGGCGGCACGTCCGCGTCGAGACGGTGCAGGGGGAGAGCCGGAGCGAGCCCACGCACGATCGGCCGGCCCCGCCCCTCTGAAGCGGGTACGGGCGCGATCGCCCAAGATCGGAGAGGCCGGCGAGCGCCGGCGAAGGAAGGAGACCGACGTGACCAGCACGGCACACCCGACGGCGGTGTCGCGCCACGGCGTCATCGCCCCCGTCGACGGCGAGATCGTCCTCGGCGAGGGACTCCTGGGCCGCTGGCAGCGCCGCAACCGGCGTGTCACCATCCCCCACGGCATCGAGCGGCTCGAGACGGAGGGCGCACTCGACAACCTGCGTGGGCTGATCGGGGAGACGGACGCCCCCTTCCGCGGCCCGGTCTTCGCCGACAGCGACGTGCACAAGGTGCTCGAGGCCGTCGCGTGGGAGCTCGGCCACGGTGAGGACCCGGCGCTCCGCAGGTTCTACGAGGACACCGTCGCGCTGCTGGCCGCGGTCCAGGACGAGGACGGGTACCTGGACTCCGCGTTTCAGCGGGCGGACCGCGTGCAGCGGCGCTGGACGGACTTCGCGGCGGGTCACGAGCTCTACTGCACAGGTCACCTCATTCAGGCGGCTGTCGCGTCGGTGCGAGCCCTCGGGGACGACCGGCTCCTTGCCGCGGCGACGCGTGCCGCCGATCTGGTCGTTCGGCTGTTCGGAGGGCCGGAGTCGCCCGCATACCCGGGGCACCCGGAGATCGAGTACGCGCTCGTCGAGCTCTATCGGCTCACGGGGCGAGCCGAGTATCTCGACACCGCGAAAGCGTTCATCGATCGTCGCGGCAGCGGATGGCTGGGCCGGGGCGCGTTCGGTGCGGCGTACTTCCAGGACGACGCGCCGCTGCGCGAGACGACCGTCATGCGCGGCCACGCGGTGCGTGCGCTCTACCTGAACAGCGGTGCGACCGACGTCTTTCTGGAGACCGGGGACGACACGCTGCTGCGAGCGTTGACGTCTCAGTGGGACGACATGGCGACCCGTCGCAGCTACCTCACCGGCGGCACGGGCTCCCGGCACAGGGACGAGGCGTTCGGCGACGCGTACGAGCTGCCGAGTGACCGAGCCTATGCGGAGACGTGCGCGGGGATCGGGGCGATGCACTGGGCGTGGCGCATGTACCAGGCCACGGGCAAGGCACGTTTCGGCGACTTCTTCGAGACGGCGTTGTACAACGTGGTGGCCGACGGCGTCTCGGAGGATGGCGCCGCCTTCTTCTACAGCAACCCGCTGCAGCTGCGCCCCGACCACGTCTCCGTGCAGGAGGAGGCGGCGGCCCGGCGGCTCGGCTGGTACTTCTGCGCATGCTGCCCGCCGAACCTGATGCGCACGTTCGCGAGCATCGAGGGTTACCTCGCGGGAACGCGCGGCGCCGAGCTGCAGCTCCTCCAGTACACGGCGTCGCACATCGAGACCCGGCTCGTCGGCGAACGCGTGGTGCTGGACGTCGACACTGAATACCCGCTCGACGGACGCATCCGCATCACCGTCGTCGAAGGCGGCGGCGGCACCCTCGCGCTGCGCATCCCGTCGTGGTGCGTGAGCCATGAGGTCACCATCGACGGCAGGCCGCTCGACGTGCCAGTGGACGCCGGATGGCTGCGGCTCGACGGCGCGCTCACCGCGGGCAGCGTCGTGGTGCTCGAGCTGGGCATGCCGGCCCGCGTGCTGACGGCGCACCGCCGCGTCGACGCCGTTCGCGGCTGCGTGGCGGTCCGTCGCGGTCCGATCGTGTACTGCCTGGAGCAGGGCGACAACGCATCCGATGTCGACGACGTCGCCGTCGACCCGTCGCTGCCGATCGTCGTCGGCGACGGGATGACGCCGTTGGGCCCCGCCATCACGGCGCGCGGCGGGGTTCGCCGCGGTGACGGGGCCCTCTACTCCACCTTGACCGGGGAAGCGTGCGACGAGTCGGTGGGCACGGTCGAACTGCGGATGCGGCCCTATGCGACCTGGGGGAACGGGCGGCCGGGGGCGATGCGGGTGTGGGTGCCCGTCAGCTGAGCGTCGGGTCGTCCGGCGGCGTCGCGTTCGGAGGCATCGCGGACGCCCGTGCTCCCGCACTTCCGCCTGCGGCCCCACCCTCAATTCGCGACCCCACGTTCAATTCGCGACCCCGTACTGGATCCGTGACCCCACCCTCAGTCCGCGACCCCGCACCCCGCGCGCGTCGGTGCTGTGTGTGCGCGTCGGTGCGATGTGTGCTCGGTCCCGTGCCGCCTCGTCTCCGCTGCTCGATGTGCGGCGTCCGCGGCTGCTCGGTGTGCGCACGAGACGCTTGTGGGCACACAGTCATCGCCCGGCGAGCGAACCTCCGATGCCGCCGACCGAGAAGTATCGGTTGAGCACGGAGAACACGATGATGGGCGGCAGCATCATCACCACCGCGACCGCCATGACGAGTCCCCAGTTGGTCTGGTTCTGCTGGAAGAAGGTCTGCAGGCCGATGGGGAGGGTGTAGTTCTGGTCGGAACGGAGGAACACCACCGCGACCAGGTAGTCGTTCCAGGCGAGGAGGAACGAGAAGATCGCGGTCGAGAGGATGCCGGGCAGCGAGTTCCGGAGCACCACGCGGGTGAAGCTGCCGAACACGCTGGCGCCGTCGATCCAGGCCGCCTCCTCGAGCGTGATGGGGATGGAGTCGAAGTAGGCCGCCATCATCCAGATTGCCACCGACATGGTGGAGCCGATGTAGATGATCATCACGCCGACGAGGTTGTCGACCAGGTTCAGCTTGGCGAACAGGAAGAACAGCGGGATGACCGCGGTCACCACCGGCAGCGACTGCACGACGAACAGGATCAGCGCGTAGCTGGAGACCAGCCGGTTGCGGCCCCGGGAGAGCACGTATCCGGCGGGCGCGGCGACGACGACCGCGACCACCACGGTGACGAGCGCGACGAGAAGGCTGTTGGTCAGCCAGGTGGCGACCGAGGTCTGCGTGAACACGTCAGCGTAGTTCTCGAAGGTGAGACCGGTGGCGCTGGAGCCCAGCGAGGGTGTGAGCGAGAGGATGACGACCGCGATGATGGGCACGAGCACGATGGCCGTGATGATCAGGATGCCCACGAGCCGCCACCACTTGCCGCGCTCGCCCAGCTCGGCAAGGCCGTGGCGCCGCTCGCCGGTGACGCCGACCTGGAGGCGGCCGATGACGTCGCTGGTGGTGTCGGTGCTCATTCGATGTTCACCTTCCTGATCTGGCGGTACAGCAGCACCGAGATGACGACGAGGACGATGGTCATGATGAAGGCGATCGCGACGCCCGGTCCGACCTGGTAGTTCTGGAACACCGTGATGTAGGCAAGGACCACGAGCGACTGCGTCGCCGAGACGGGGCCGCCTCCGGTGAGCAGGAAGATCGTCGGGAAGTCGTTGACGCAGAAGATCGTCATCAGGATCCACGACACGTAAGTGGTGCGCGAGATCATCGGCAGTGTGATCTGGGTGAACGTCTGCCAGGTGCTGGCGCCGTCGACCTTCGAGGCCTCGTACACGTTGGTGTCCACGGATGCCAGCGCGGACGACATCATCATCATCATGAACGGGAAGCTGATCCAGACCTTGAACACGCAGACCGTGATCTGCGCCAGGAGCGGATCGGCCAGGAACAGCACGTTGCCGAAGCCGAGCCACTGCGCCAGCACGGGAAGCGGCGACTGCGGCGTCGCCACCAGCCAGTTCCACGATGTCGCCGACACCACGGTGGGAACGACCCATGGCAGCAGGAGCAGCACCTTGAACACCCCGTTGGCGGGGATGCGGGTCCGCAGCAGCAGCGCAAGCCCGAGCCCGACGGCCCAGGAGCCGAACACGCCGACCAGGGTGAAGACCAGGGTGAAGAGCGCGGCATGCCAGAACACCGGCTCCTGCACGACCGTGATGTAGTTCTGGAATCCGACGAACGCGCCCGCGTCGATCAGGTCGCCGTTCCGCGTCGACTGCCAGCCCGCGTAGACCACCGGGTACAGGTTCAGCAGCAGCAGCAGCAACAGGGACGGCAGCGCGAACAGCAGGAAGGTCCAGGTGTGCGAGATGGCCCGCCCCCGCTTGCCGGAGCTGGGCGAACGACCCGATCCAGCGATCCCCACACCGTTCCGCGCCCTTTTCAGAGCACCGGTCACGGACTCGGTCGACATCGACGACTCTCCTTCGAGCTAGAGCGAGATCTCTGAGGTGAGTGCGGGTGGGCCCTCGCGCGCGGCCAGGGCCCACCCGCACGCGATCGCTACTTCATCAGGCCTTCGATGGCGTTCTGCAGGGTCGTCAGAGCGCTCTTGGCATCGGTCTTGCCGCCGAGGATCGACTGCGAGAACGTGATCATCGGCTGAGTTCCGTCGACCGTGTTCGCGATGTTGTAGAACAGGCCCTTTCCGCCTGGAGCCGCCCAGGTCTGGTAGATCGGGTTCCAGTCCTTGAGGATCTTCACCGTCACCGGGTCGGCCTTGAGCACCGACGTGTCGGCGATGGACTTCAGAGGCGGCAGGCCGATGCCGGTCTTCTGCGTCCACAGCTTCGACATGTTCTTGTAGTAATAGGTGAGGAACGCCTCCGAGCCCTTCTGGCTCGGGGTGTTCTTGTACATCATGATGTTGTTCGGGAAGTAGAGGCCGCCCTTCTTGCCCGAGGGGCTCGTGAGCGGATCGCCGACGACCATGTCGGCGGCGACGTCGCCGCCCACGCTGGCCGCAAGCCCCGCACCATCCCAGCCGTAGCCGAACTTCTTGGCCTTCCACTGAGCTTGAACGTTCGCGCTCGTGTACGTCGCGCCCGCCGGGTCGGAGTATCCGTTCTTCACCAGTTCGAGCACGTACTCCATGGCCTCGATGTTCGCATCGGTCACGACATCCGGCTCCTTGTTCTTGTTGAACAGGCCTCCGCCGTTGTTGATCATGAACGCGGTGAGGATGTGGCTTCCGGTGAAGTTGCCGGCGCCGGCGCCCAGGCCGAAACCGTATACGCCGATCTTCTTCAGAGCCGCGCAGACCTGCTTGTACTCGTCCCACGTCGTCGGCACGTCGACGCCCGCCTGGGAGAGCAGCGTCTTGTTGTACCACGAGCAGCGAACGTCGAGGTTGTACGGGATCGCCGCGTAGCCCTGATCGGTCTTCATGGTGTCGAGCAGGCCCTCGAGGAAGTCGTCGTGCAGGCCGTTGCTCTTCCACGAGTTCAGCAGGCTGTCCGCGTAGGCGATCTTGCCCTGGTGGGCGAATTGGAACGCCTGCGTGCCGCCGCCGGAGCTGACCGCTGGTCCCGTGTTCGAGGCTACGGCGGAGGAGAACGTCTGGGTGAAGTTCGCCCACTGGATCTCCTGGTACGTCGCGGAGGGCAGGCCGCTGGCCGGCTTGTACGCCAGCGTGATCTGCTTGTCCAGCTTGTTGAACTGTGGGTTGCCCCACGGCATGTTCCAGAACTTCAGCGGCTTGCCGCTTCCTCCGGTGCTGCCTCCACCGCCTCCGCCGCCGGAACAGGCTGCGAGAAGAGTGGTGGCCGCGACGCCGCCCGCGAGGCCGAGGAAGCCCCGTCGGGTGAACGCTGCGCCTGTGGATTCCGATGCCATTATCAGATCCCTTCCGTCCGATCCCTGCCGGGGCGGGGTCCGGATGATTCGTCGTTGAATGTCAGGTTGATGCGTCGGTCGAGGCCACGTCTTCCACGGCCGTCTTGGTTATCCTTCAGTCTTTTGTTGGACGTGTCAACATTTCATGGGGGCCTCCCACGCGTGTCGCATGCAACTGAAATCAAGATGTGATGAAAGTCGTGGGAGCGCTCTCACGGACACGTTATACGACTATCCCTCATCGGGCCACACCGTTACCGAGCCGTTGCCCGGGAGCGGTGCAAGCCGTTGTGTCACGAGCCGTTGTCCGGCAGAGCGGGAGCAGAGCGGGAAAGGTGCACGTCGATCCGCGCACCCGATCCTGCGACGTCGAACCCGCATCCCGCGACGTCGAGTCGTGCACCGCGACGTAGAGCAGTCCGCCGTGGCGTCGAGCGGGCTGCCGTGGCGTAGAGCGGTACACCGTGACGTAGACGAATGGGCGACCCCACATCGAATGGGCGACCCCACATCGAATCGCCGCGGGTTGGGTGTGGGGTCGCGGGTTGGGTGTGGGGTCGAGGGTCGCGGGTTGGGGTCGCGGGTTGGGGTCGCGGGGCGGGTGTGGCGCCGCGGGTCGAGGGTCGAGCGTGGGGTCGACCGATCGATGCGGTCCCGGCGAGGGCGGACGACGCGTTGTCGAAGAGGCGGGACGGCGAGGGCTCCGCGTCAGGGCGCCGGGGCCGTGGACTGGCGCACGACGAGCTCCGTCGCGAGCTCCTCACGCGCCGAGCCGGCCGGCATCCCCTCGCGGAGCCGGAGCAGCATCCGCATCGCCGCGGCGGCCATCTCCTCGACGGGCTGGCGCACGGTGGTCAGCGGCGGGCTCGTCCACGACGACTCCGGCAGGTCGTCGAAGCCGACGACGCTGAGGTCGCCGGGCACGTCGAGGCCCAGGTTGCGGGCCGCCTGGTACGCACCGATGGCCATCTCGTCCGAACACGCGAACAGCGCCGTCGGCCGTGAGGGGCCAACGAGGATGCGCCGCGCCACCGGCTCGGCCTCTGCCCGACTCCACCCCGCGGGGGCGACGCGTCGGCCGGGAAGCGGGATGCCCGCCTGTTCCAGTCCCGCACGGAATCCATCGATCCTGGCCCTGCCGTAGCGGTAGTCGCCCTCGCCGGCGAGTGCAGCCACCCGACGGTGGCCGAGCGCGGCGAGGTGTGCGGCCGCCGCGTACCCTCCGGCCCAGTCCGTCGTGCCGATGCTGGGGACGTCGACCGACGAATCCGATGAGGGGTCCAGCAGCACGACCGGGATGCCCGTCGCGGCCAGGAGCTGCAGCTGAGGCCGGCTCGGCGTGAGCAGCGCGATCGCGGCGCCGCGCGACCTGCGCGCGAGGAGGCGGGCCACCCAGTCGGTGCCGTCGGCCTGATCCGGGCGCGCGACGGTGACGACCACGTCGAGGGCGGCGGCCGCCGCCGCACGCTCGGCACCGCTGAGCACGAGATTGGCCCACGGGCCGCTCACCCGGCTGATCACCAAGTCGATCAGGCCGCCGATGTCGGTGCCGGCCGAACTCCGCCGTCGGCGATACCCGGTCTGCTCGACCAGGCGCATCACCCGTTCCCGCGTGGCGATGCCCACGTCCGAGCGACCGTTGAGCACCTTCGACACCGTCGGCACCGTCGTTCCCGCGAGACGGGCCAGCTCCGCCATGGTCACAGGCGAGTCGCCGTGCTCGTGCGCGGCCGACGGGCCCCGCTGCTCGGACATGCCGACATCGTACGCACTAGTTGCGCAACTTGTCGACACGGCGATGCTTGAAATCGCGGGCGTTCGGATGAGAGGATCGATTCGAACTCGTCGTCGCGGTCGCACGAGTTGCGCAACGCCGTTCTCCTCGGAGGCGATGGTGTGGCGACAGTGTGACCATGGTGTGGCGATGGTATGCCGACGATGTGCCGGAGACGAGCGCGCCGTGAGTTCTTCGCCCTCCGCCCCGCGATCGGCGCCATTCCGACCCGCATAGGGCGCCGTTGCGGGGCCGGCGCGACGAGTCCCGAGGACATCGCCCAGAGGCGCACGAGCAACAACGCACCAGCACCAGCAACCGCACCAACAACGCAACAGCAACAGCACCGGCAACAAGGGAGTCGCTATGGCAGACAACACGGGGCGGCTGCGCGTGGGCATGGTGGGATACGCGTTCATGGGCGCGGCCCACTCGCACGCGTGGCGCACCGCCCACCGGTTCTTCGACCTCCCCCTCACCCCTGAGCTCACCGCCGTCGCGGGCCGCGATCGCCAGGCCGTCACCGCTGCCGCGCAGCGACAGGGCTGGCGCAGCGTCGAGACCGACTGGCGCCGTCTGATCGAGCGCGACGACATCGACCTGATCGACATCTGCACGCCGGGCGACACCCACCGCGAGATCGCGATCGCCGCGCTGGAGGCCGGCAAGCACGTGCTCTGCGAGAAGCCGCTGGCGAACTCGGTGGCAGAGGCCGCCGAGATGGCGGATGCCGCCCGTGCGGCCGCGCAGCGCGGCGTCTTCGCGATGTGCGGCTTCACCTACCGCCGGACGCCCGCCGTCTCCCTCGCCAAGCGCTTCGTCGACGAGGGCCGGCTGGGCGAGATCCGTCACGTGCGGGCCCAATACCTGCAGGACTGGCTCAGCGACGCGGAGGCGCCGCTCACCTGGCGCCTGGACAAGTCGAAGGCCGGCAGCGGCGCTCTCGGCGACATCGGCGCGCACATCATCGACATGGCGCAGTGGGTGACCGGCTCGAGCATCATCGGTCTGTCGGCGATCCTCTCGACGTTCGTGACCGAGCGGCCCGTCGGCGGCGACCTGATCGGGCTCGGCGGCAAGGGCTCGTCCGACGGTGCGAAGGGCCCCGTGACCGTGGACGACGCCGCCGCGTTCACGGCGCGATTCGACGGCGGCGCGATCGGCGTGTTCGAGGCGACGCGATTCGCCTTGGGACGCAAGAACGCAATCCGACTTGAGATCAACGGATCGAGGGGTTCGATCGCGTTCGACTTCGAGGAGATGAACGTGCTGCAGTACTTCGACGGCGGCGACGACGCGGAGGCACAGGGATTCCGCAGGATCATCGTGACGGAGCCGGTGCATCCGTATGTCGCGAACTGGTGGCCGGCGGGCCATGGGCTCGGCTACGAGCACGGTTTCATCCATCAGGTCGTCGATCTCGTGAACGATCTCGCCGCCGGCCGACAGCCTCATCCGTCGTTCGACGACGCGCTGCAGGTGCAGCGCGTGCTGGCCGCGGTGGAGGCGTCCGCGAGTGATCGCTCGGCGTGGCACGGCGTGGACTGAGTCGCGGGCACGGGCACGACGAAAACACGAAGGAGGAGTGGCGAATGACGCGTCCAATCACGCTTTTCACGGGCCAATGGGCCGACCTGCCGTTCGAGGAGGTGGCGCGACTGGCAGGGGAGTGGGGCTACGACGGCCTCGAGATCGCCAGCTGGGGAGACCACCTCGACGTCAACCGGGCCGCCACCGACCCCGACTACGTGGCGAACCGTCTGGAGATTCTCGAGCGCAACGGCCTGAAGGTCTTCGCCATCTCGAACCATCTCGTCGGACAGGCGGTGTGCGACGACCCGATCGACCGGCGCCACCAGGACATCGTTCCGCCGCACGTGTGGGGCGACGGCGATCCGGAAGGCGTGCGGCAGCGCGCCGCCGAGGAGCTGAAGACCACGGCTCGTGCGGCCGCGGCCCTCGGCGTCACGACGGTGACAGGGTTCACCGGCTCGAAGATCTGGAAGACGATAGCGGGGTTCCCCCCGGTCCCCGAGTCGATGATCGACGACGGTTACCAGGATTTCGCCGATCGCTGGAACCCCATCCTGGACGTGTTCGACGAGGTCGGAGTGCGCTTCGCGCTCGAACCGCACCCGAGCGAGATCGCGTTCGACTACTGGTCGTGCAAGCGCACGCTCGAGGCGATCGGCGGCCGGGATGCCTTCGGCTTCAACTTCGACCCTTCGCACTTCGTCTGGCAGCAGATCGACCCGGCCACGTTCCTCCAGGACTTCGCCGACAAGATCTACCACGTGCACTGCAAGGAGTCGGTGACCAATCTCAACGGGCGCAACGGGCGGCTCTCGTCGCACCTGCCGTGGGGCGATCCGCGCCGCGGCTGGGACTTCGTCTCCACCGGCCACGGCGAGGTGCCATGGGAGTCCATCTTCCGCACCTTGAACTGGATCGGCTATCAGGGCCCGACCAGCGTCGAATGGGAGGACGCGGGAATGGACCGGCTGGTCGGGGGGCCCGAGGCTTTGCGGTTCGTGCGCAAGCTCGCCGAGATCACCCCGCCCGCCGCGGCATTCGACGCCGCGTTCTCGCGGTCCCGCTGACGCGGCCCGGCGATCCCGGGGCGGAGGAGCCTCCGTCGCCGACCCGCCGGCAGCGCCGTGTCGCGGCGCGACCCTCGCCGTGCTCGTGACGGCACGACGACGCCGATAGAAGGCCGATAGAAGAGAAAGCCGAACAATGACCGAAGCAACGCGCCACGCACTCATCGTGCGCGGTGGATGGGACGGGCACGAGCCCGTCCAGACCACGGACTCCTTCATCCCGTTCCTGGAGCAGAACGGCTTCGACGTGCGGGTGGAGGAGTCGCCGGCGATCTACGCCGAAGCGGACTACATGGACACGGTCGACCTCCTCGTGCAGGTCAACACGATGAACACCATCGAGAAGGACCAGATGGCCGGGCTCGATCGCGCCGTTCGCAACGGCATGGGCATGGCGGGCTGGCACGGCGGGATCGCGGACGCCTACCGCAACGAGGCCGACTATCTGCACATGATCGGCGGCCAGTTCGCGCACCATGCGGCCAAGGCCCCCAAGCAGGAGCTGGCGGGAGAGCAGTCCGACAACTACATCCCCTACACCGTGCACATCACCGAGCTGGGCAAGGTGCACCCGATCACGAAGGGCATCGCGGACTTCGACCTCGTCACGGAGCAGTACTGGGTGCTCAGCGACGAGCTGAACGATGTGCTCGCCACCACCACGCAGTCGGTGCGACCGTGGGACCCCTGGCATCGCCCGGTCACGGCACCCGCGATCTGGACTCGGCTCTGGGGTGAGGGGCGGATCTTCGTCTCCGCGCCGGGCCACAAGCTCGAGGTCGTGAACGACCCGAACGTGCGCACCATCATCGAGCGGGGCCTGCTGTGGGCGGCACGCGGATCGGGCCAGCCGGCGCCGAGCGCCGAAGACGTCGCCGCGGGCAGGTTCCCCTCGGCGCGGGATGCTGCGGGGGAGGCAGCACGATGAGCGCGGAAGGGGCGAGCGGCCGGATGCGGATCGGCGTGATCGGGGTCGGCAACATCAGCGCGCAGTACTTCGCGCACATCCCGGGGCTGCCCAACCTCGAGCTGGTGGCCGTCGCCGACGTGAACGAGGAACGCGCACGCGAGGTCGCGGGCCAGCAGGGTGTTCGCGCGCTCACGGTCGACGAGCTGCTGGCGGATGCCGCCGTCGACGCGGTGCTCAACCTCACGATCCCGGCGGCGCATGCCGCCATCGGCATCCGGGCCTTGGAGGCCGGCAAACACGTCTACGGGGAGAAGCCTCTGGCGCTGAATCCCGCGGAGGCGGAGCCGCTCCTCACGCTCGCGGCGGAGAAGGGCCTGCGGGTGGGCAGCGCGCCGGACACGGTGCTCGGCACGGGCATCCAGACGGCGCGCAAGGCCCTGGACGATGGGGCGGTGGGGCAGCCGATCGCGGCTGCGATCCACTGGAGCGCGCCGGGGCACGAGCTGTGGCATCCCGCCCCCGCCTTCTACTATCAGCCGGGCGGCGGCCCGTTGCTCGACATGGGCCCTTACTACCTCACCAGCATCGTCACGCTGTTCGGTCCGATCGCCCGGGTCTCGGGCACGGCGACGACGTCGAGCCGGAACCGCGTCGTGGCCACCGGGCCGCTCGCCGGCACTCCGATCCCGGTGAACGTCGCAACGCACGTGAGCGCACTGCTGGAGCATCAGAACGGGCTCACCACGACGATGACCGTGAGCTTCGACGTGTGGAAGTCGCGGGCTCCGCTGTTCGAGGTCTTCGGCACGGAGGGAACCATGGCGGTGCCCGACCCCAACCAGTTCGACGGTGACGTGGAGATCGCCCCGGCCAGCACCCGGGAGTGGGAGACGATCCCCGTCTCGGCCGGCTGGGCGGGCGCCGGCCGCGGCTACGGGCTGTCGGACATGGCCCGCGCGATCGAGACGGGGCGCCCCCACCGGGCGAGCGGGGAGCTGGCCTTCCACGTCCTCGAGGTGATGGACGGGATCCTTCGCGCCGCCAGGGAGCGCACAGTCGTCGAGATCGCGAGCACCGCGGAGCGGCCGGCCCCCGTGCCTCTGGACTCGACGCCGGCGACCTGGTGACCGCTGACACCAACCGGACGGGGGACCGCGCCTCGGAGCCGCCCGGCACCGGTGCGAATCGTTTCGATCGGGGCGCGGCGGGCCATCGGACGCCGCGCTAGGGTGACCAGAAGGAGGGCGGTCCCACCGGCCCCGGGCAGGAAAGAAGATGGCAACAGACAGCGACGACTATCGCGACAGCGGTCTGCAGTTCCCCGACTCGTTCGTCTTCGGCTCAGCGACGGCCTCATACCAGGTCGAGGGCGCCGTCGCGGAGGACGGCAGGCTGCCGTCCATCTGGGACACCTTCAGCCACACGCCGGGCAAGGTCTGGAACGGCGACAACGGCGACGTGGCGGACGACCACTACCACCGGCTGGAGTCCGACCTCGACCTGATGAAGCGCCTCGGCCTTCACGCATACCGCTTCTCGATCGCATGGCCACGCATCATCCCCACGGGGCGGGGAGCGGTGGACCCCCGCGGCGTGGACTTCTACTCGCGACTCGTCGACGGCCTCCTCGAACGCGGCATCACCCCGGTCGCCACCCTCTACCACTGGGATCTGCCGCAGGTGCTGGAGGATGCCGGCGGCTGGCCCAATCGCGACACCGCGTACGCGTTCGCCGACTACGCCGTCGCCGTCGGCGAGCGTCTCGGTGACCGCGTCGCCGTGTGGACCACACTCAACGAGCCCTGGTGCTCGGCCTACCTGGGGTACGCCTCGGGGGCCCACGCCCCGGGCCGCACCGACGGTGTGGCCGCGTTGCGCGCGGTGCATCACCTCAACCTCGGGCACGGGATCGCGCTGCAGGCGCTGCGTGCGTCCGTCGCCAAGGACGAGGCCCAGTACTCGGTCACCCTCAACCTGCACGTGATCCGTCCGGAGGGCGACAGCGGACCCGAGGCCGCGCGGCAGATCGACGCCCTGGGCAACCGGGCGTTCACGCATCCGATGCTGAAGGGCGAGTACCCCGCCGATCTGTTCGCGGACACGCGGGCGCTGACCGACTGGTCCTTCGTGAGGCCGGGGGACCTGGAGACCATCAACCAGCCCATCGACGTCCTCGGCGTCAACTACTACTCGACGAATCGGGTCCGGCTGTGGGACGGCCGCGGCGAACGCCAGCACGCGGACGGGCACAAGAACGCCGGCGCGTCGCCGTGGCCGGGCGCCGACCGGGTCGAGTTCCTCCAGCAGCCCGGCCCGTACACCGACATGGGCTGGAACATCGACCCGTCGGGGCTGCACGAGCTGCTCACGTCGCTGCGTGACGAGTTCCCGGGGCAGCCGTTGATGATCACCGAGAACGGCGCGGCGTTCCCGGATGTCGTGTCCCTCGACGAGGACGGTCCGGCCGTGCACGATGCGGACCGCATCGACTACCTGCGGCGTCACGTCACTGCGGCGCATCGCGCTCTGCAGGAGGGTGTCGACCTCAGGGGCTACTTCGTCTGGTCGCTGATGGACAACTTCGAGTGGTCGTTCGGGTACTCCAAGCGGTTCGGCATCGTGCGTGTCGACTACGACACGCTGGAGCGGCTGCCGAAGGACAGCTCCAGGTGGTACGCGGAGCTGGCGGCCACTCGTCGCATCCCGGAGTAGAGGGGCGCCAGGCGCCTGCCGCCCGAATAAGTTCGGACGTCGAACGTGGATGCCGTTATGCTTCGTGGCGTGACTGAAGCCCTCCCCGGACCCTCGGCGCCGTCGCCGGGAGCCCCGCTGCGGTCGCCGCTCGGAAGCAACCTCGACGGCGTGCGACAGCACAATCTGGGCACCGTGCTTCGCCTGGTGCACGGCACCCCGGGGCGCTCGCGATCGGAGCTGACGCGCGTGACCGGACTGAGCCGGTCGACCATCGGCGCGCTCGTCTCCGAGCTGTCCGCGCTCGGGCTCGTGAAGGAGGAGGAACCTCGGGAGCCGACTGGTGTCGGGCGGCCCAGCCCGATCGTCGTGGCCAATCCGGACGTGGTCGTGGTGACGGTCAATCCCGAGATCGATGGAGTGGTGGTCGGGGTGGTCGGCCTCGACGGCACCGTGCACCGCCGCGCTCGCCACACGACGGATGCCCCTCCGACCGCGCCCGAAGCGGCGCGCATCGTCGCGGACCAGCTCGAGGGCCTGGCGACGCCGTCCGGCACGGGTCTGCGTGTCGCGGGCGTCGGCGCGGCCGTGCCGGGCAGCGTGCGCGTGGCGGACGGCGTGGTGCGCATGGCGCCCCACCTGGAGTGGGTCGACGAGCCGTTCGCCGCGCTGCTGGAGGAGGCGACGGGCCTGAAGGCGCTCGTGGCCAATGACGCCAGCCTGGGTGCCAATGCGGAGCACCTGTTCGGCGCGGGGCGCGGCATCGACGACCTCGTCTACTTCAACGGGGGTGCCGGGGGCATCGGCGGCGGTGTGATCACGCACGGCCGTCCGCTGGCCGGCAGCTCCGGCTACGCCGGGGAGCTCGGCCACATGCTCGTCAACTCCGCCGGCGACCGCTGCCACTGCGGGGCGGTCGGATGCCTGGAGACGGAGGTCTCCCAGGCCCGTCTCCGCGATGCCCTCGGCGTCGACGACCTCGAGGCTGCCTCGGTCGACGCCGAGCCGCTCGACGCGGCGTCGCGGCGAGAGGTGGAACGACAGCTCGGGTACCTGGCGATCGCGATCCGCAACGCGGTCAACGTGCTCAACCCGCGTCGCGTCGTGCTCGGCGGGTTCCTCGGAGCGCTCCTCGGCCTCGACCCGGCGCTGCTGGACGCCGAGGTGCGGGCACAGTCGCTGGCGGCGTCCGCCGAGCAGGTCGAGGTCGTGCGTGCCGAGCTCGGAGCCGCCGTCCTGACGGTCGGCGCGGCCGAGCTCGCGTTCACACGCCTGATCGCCGACCCGATCGCCCTTCAGCGCTGACGGCGAGGTCCAGAGCGGATTCGCGCAGGAACATGCTCGAAACGCCGCATCGGCCTTGGCGTGCCCGGCGGCCCCCTAGGCTGCGACCATGATCATCGCGCTCGCGCTCTCCGCCAGCCTGGACGTGACATACGAGGTCGACGAGCTCCGCGTCGGCGACATCACGCGGCCCTTCGCCATCACGAGAGTGGCCGGCGGAAAGGCGCTCAACGCGGCCAGGGCGGCCTCGGCGTCGGGGGCTGCGGTGCGCGCCGTCGCCGCGCTGGGCGGCCCGACGGGCGAGTGGGTGGCGTCGATGCTCGCGACCGACGGGATCGCCGCCGATCTCGTGCCGTTGCGCGCCGTGACGCGCACCTGCATCGCCGTCGTCGAGCGTGCCGGGTCCGCCACGAGCACCGATCTCTACGAGCCGGCGACGCGACTGGATTCGCAGGAGTGGCGGGCGTATGCCGCGACCGTCCGCCGCGTCGTCTCCGCGACCACTCCGGAGCATCCGTCGCCCTGGGCTGTGCTGTCGGGCTCGTTGCCGCCCGGGGTGCCGCCGCGGGAGCTCGCCGCCCTCCTGAGCGAGCTCCGTGCGACGGGCGCCCGTGTCGCGGCGGACTGCTCCGGCGATGGGCTGCGCGCCGCCGCTCCCGAGGCGTCGCTCATCAAGGTGAACCGGCGCGAGGCATCCGAGCTGCTGGGGGAGGAGCTCGCCACGGCCGCCGACGCCTGCGCACGGCTGCGCCAGCGATACGGCGCCGATGTCGTGGTCACCGACGGCATCGCCGGTGCCGCTGCGCTGCTGGGGGATGCCGCCGCCGTGGTCCCGCCGCCCGCCCGGCGGGGCCGATTCCCCGCCGGGAGCGGTGACGCTTTTCTCGGCGGCCTGCTCGCGGCGTTCGAACGCGGCGCATCCGCGGACGATGCGCTGGCGGCGGCGGCCAGCGCGGGTGAGCGCAACGCCATGGTGCCGGGGCAGGGCGTGCTCGCCGCCGAGGCATAGCCGGGCGGCGCGTCGGCCCCGTGCCGCTCCGATCCAGATCCGATATGATGGTGTCGAATCGATTCGACGTCATCGGCCTCCTCGCCGCCCGACGCGGATCGTCGTCGCACGGCCTCGCGCAGGTCGTCTTCTCCGGGCGGGCGTCGCCGACGCGGACGGGCAGTGACCGATCCGCCTCCGACGGCACGCGGCTCAGTCCGGTCTTCCGAGCACCGCCCACGAATCCCGCACGAACATCGACCCCCACCGAGCAGCCATGTCGACCGCCACCGAGCCCATCCCCGTCGTCTCCGACCACGAACCCGCACCCGCCTCCCCGGGCGGCCCCGATCGGGGGCGCCGGGACATCCACGCCGAGCATCGGACGGGGCGGCGTCCTGGCGCATCCGACGCCTCGGAGATCCTCGACACGTCCACCTCCGGCATGCCGGTCGTGGGAGTCACCGCGGGCATGCCGACGGGCGGCATCCCGACCATCCAGCCCGCCCGTCGTGGCCCGTTCACGGCGTCGGCGGAGGTCGTGCACCCCGGTGACGCGCTGCCGGCTCGCCGTCGCGTCGCCTACATCCTGATCCTCGGCGCGCTGACCGCGCTCGGCCCGTTCACGATGGACACCTACCTGCCGTCGATGCCGCGGCTCGAGTCCGACTTCCACGTGTCCACCGCCGCCATCCAGCTCACCCTCACGGCCACGACCATCGGATTCGGGCTCGGGCAGCTCATCGTCGGCCCGTGGAGCGACAAGGTCGGGCGCCGGATGCCCCTCATCCTCGCCACAGCCGTGCACATCCTGGCGTCGCTCGGCGTGGCGTTCGCGCCCAACATCGAGCTTCTCAGCCTGTTCCGGCTGCTGCAGGGACTGGGGGCGGCCGCGAGCAGCGTCGTCGCGATGGCCATGGTGCGCGACCTCTTCAGCGGACACCGACTGGTCACGATGCTGTCGCGTCTGGCCCTCGTCAATGGGCTCGCCCCGGTGATCGCGCCGGTGCTCGGCTCGCAGCTGCTGCTGATCATGCCGTGGCGCGGCATCTTCTGGGTGATCGCCTCGTACAGCGCGGCGATGCTCGCGTGCCTGGTGCTGTGGATCGTCGAGACCCGGCCCAAAGAGATCCGGCATGCCGCCGGCCACTCCAGCGTGGGCCAACGATTCGCGGCGGTGCTCGGCGATCGCGTCTACGTCGGCACCGTCATCGTCAGCGCGATGAACTTCTCGGGCCTGTTCGCCTATCTCTCCTCCAGCTCCTTCGTGTTCCAGGGCGTGTACGCGTTCGACGCCCAGCAGTACGGCGCGCTGTTCGCCGCCAACTCCGTCGGCATCATCATCGGCGTGCAGAGCGCCGCGCGCCTGGCCAAGCGAGTAGGTCCGCAGTGGGTGCTCTCGGTGTCCACAGCGACGATGACCGCGGCGGCGGCGCTCATCGTCATCCTGGGCGGCACCGGAACCGGCGGCATCTGGGGTGTCATCGTGCCGCTGTGGTTCTTCATCGCCTCATGCGGCTTCGGGTTCCCGTGCGTGCAGGTTCTGGCGCTCAACGGCCACGGCGCGGAGGCCGGAACCGCGGCGTCGCTGCAGGGCGCGTCGAACTTCGCCATCGCCGGTCTCATCTCGCCGCTGGTCGGGCTGCTCGGCGTGGCCAGCGCGGCACCGATGGGCATCGTGATGCTCGGCTGCTCGATCATGTCCGTATGCTCGCTCTGGTTCGTCGTGCGACCGCGCACGGTCCCCCCATTGGCGCACTGAGAGCCCACCACGAGGAGGTCGAGCAGGACAGGCTCGACCAGGACGGAGCAGAGAACACGTGGCAGACATCCGCCGATATCGGCAGGGCGACCGAGCGGACATCCGCGAGATCTGCATCAGGACGGGCAGATCGGGTGAGGACGCCACCGGCTGGCTCGACGACGACGACCTGCTCCCCGAGATCTACGCGCTGCCGTACGTGGACCTCGAGCCCGAGACGGCGTTCGTCGTCGACGTCGACGGCCGCGCCCGCGGGTACATCCTCGGTGTGCCGGACACGCGCTCCTTCGTCGAGCGACTGCGCGCGCAGTGGCTGCCCGGCTTCGCGGCGAAGCATCCCCTGACCGGGGAGGACACCCCCACTCAGCGGTTCGTGCGCGAGGGACGCGATCCGGAGCGCCTCCTGATCCCCGAGCTCGACGAGTACCCGGCCCACCTGCACATCGACCTGCTGCCCGAGCTGCAGGGGCAGGGGCTCGGCCGGCGGCTGGTCCGCGCGCTCCTCGCGGAGCTCAGGTCGCGTGGCGTCCCGGGCGTCTGGCTGGAATACGGCCCCGACAACCAGAACGCCGCCGGGTTCTACCGGCGTCTCGGGTTCGCCCCGCTCCCCTCAGGCACGAGCGGCACCCGGGTGGGACTGCACACGGATGCGCGCGTCTAGCGCCCGCATCCTCGACTCCGGGTCACAGCCAGCCCAGGAGCGAGACGCGTTCGAACCAGTACAGCCACTCCGGTCGTGTCGAGCGCATCTCGGACAGCGTGACCGCGTCCGACGGACCGGCCAGAGGCCGGTCGAGCACCTCGGCGATGGCTTCCATGTCGGCGCGGGACCAGTACTGCCCGCGAAGTCTCATCCGGGCGACGCCCTGCCTGTCGAGGACGAAGAGATTGGGCTGGGTGTCGGGCGTGTTGTCGCGACAGATCTCGACCAGACAGAGCGACCCGATCTCGACGTTGGCGATCTCTGCCGACGGGCCGAGGAATCCTCGCTCGCGGATCCCCTCCGGCGACACCGTCACGAGCGTGCGCCGGTATCGCAGCACGAGCAGAAGCGCGATCACGGCGACGAGCACATGCACAGCCACGATGACCGGCCATCGACCCGAGCCGATCGTGAGCCAGTACGCCACCGCGAACACCGGGGTGGTGAGGGCCAGGGCGGCGATCAGACCGCTGGCGAGCAGATGGCGATGAGGGCGCAGCACGCGAGGCTCGGTCATGATCGCATGCTCGGCAGGCATGGACACCCCTCCACCCTCACTGCGGACCGCGCTCACGAAGTCGGTGGCCGGCCGGGGGCGACCACGGGGCATGACCGCAGACGACTCGGGAACGAGACGCGCCTGTCGCCCCGTTGCCCGCCAGGCCACACTAGCGAGAATCGAATCGTGATAGAACCCCCATTCCGCCCCGGCCCGGAGGCCCACCTCGTCCCACGACGCATCGGGGCGACCGGAGCGAGTAGGTTTGCATGGTGGGCACCCGCGGCCGCGCGGGGAGACGGGAGTTGGTCGGGTGAATGTGGTCGCGCTGATCGTGTCGTTCGCGCTGTTCCTCGGCGGCATGGCGTTGATGGGATTCGCGCCGGAGGCGACGGGCTGGCAGGGTCTGACGTTCTTCTCGGGGATCGTCGCCATCGCGCTGGCCTTCGCGTTTCCGGTGCACGTACTCACGAAACTCGACTGAGCGCTCGGGGCCGCCGTGGGCGGCGCCCCGCCAGCGTCCGGGCATGGCGTCGTGGAGGCCGTCCGCCGGTCGCGCCCGGTCCATCGGCGTAGCGTAGAGCGGACGTGCAGGAGGTGGGAACCATGCCCAGCGAGATAGAGACCGTGGCGCTGTCGGAGGCGGATGTCGCCGCCATCCGAGCGGACTTTCCCATCCTCGCCGAGCGGGTGAACGGGCATCGCCTGGTCTATCTCGACTCTGCGGCGACCGCGCAGAAGCCCGAGGCGGTGCTCGACGCCGAGCGCGAGTTCCTGATCCGCCGTCATGCCGCCGTGCACCGCGGTGCCCACACGCTGGCGGCCGAGGCGACCGAGGAGTTCGAGGACGCCCGGGCGGCGGTCGCGGACTTCATCGGGGCGCGTGCCGACGAGACGGTGTGGACGACCAACGCGACGGCAGCGATCAACCTGATCGCCTACTCCCTCTCGAACGCGTCGAGCTCGGCGGAGTTCGGCCGCCTCGCCCTCGGCCCGGGTGACGAGATCGTGACCACGGAGCGCGAACACCACGCCAACCTCATCCCCTGGCAGCAGCTCGCGCAGCGCACCGGCGCGACGCTGCGCCACCTGCCGGTCGACGACGACGGGGCCCTGCTCCTGGACGAGCTCGATGGCGTCGTGGGGGAACGCACCCGTGTGCTCGCGTTCGCCCACGTCTCGAACGTGACCGGCACGCTCGCCCCGGTCTCCGAGCTCGTCGCCCGGGCCCGCGCGGTGGGAGCACTGGTCGTGCTGGATGCCTGCCAGGCCGTTCCCCAGCTGCCGTTCGACGTGCGCGCGCTCGATGTGGACTTCGCCGTGTTCAGCGGCCACAAGCTGTACGGACCGGGCGGGATCGGGGTACTGTACGGGCGTCGGGAGCTGCTTGAGGCTATGCCCCCGTTCCTGACCGGAGGCTCGATGATCACGACGGTCACCATGGAGCGGGCGGAGTTCCTTCCGCCACCGCAGCGCTTCGAGGCCGGCACACAGCCCGTCTCGCAGGTCGTAGGGCTGGCCGCCGCGGTGAGGTACCTGCGCGGAATCGGCATGGACAGGGTGGCCGGGCACGGGCGCGGGCTCGGAGAGCGCATGGCGTCCGGGCTCGCCGAGATTCCCGGTGTCCGCGTGATCGGCAACGGCGAACGGGTGGGGCTGGTCGCGTTCGACCTCCGAGGTGTGCACGCCCACGACGTGGGGCAGTTCCTGGACGACCGCGGCATCGCCGTGCGTGTCGGGCACCACTGCGCCCAACCACTGCACCGACGGCTCGGTCTGACCGCCTCGGTTCGGGCGAGCGCCGCCGTGCACACCACGGACGGCGAGGTGGACGCCTTCCTCGCAGCGGTCGCCGACGCGGCCGAGTTCTTCGAGAGGATGCGATGACACCCTCCTCCGACTTCGCGACGCTCTACCAGGAGCTCATACTCGATCACGCCGGCGCCGGTGAGGGCCGTGGCGAGACCACCGGCTTTCAGCCGCAGTCGCACCAGGTCAACCCGACCTGCGGCGACGAGATCACGCTAGGCGTCCGCCTGATCGGCGACCGCATCGACGAGGTGCGGTGGCATGGGCACGGTTGCGCCATCTCGCAGGCGTCCGCATCGCTGCTGACCGGCCTCGTGGCCGGTTCGAGCATCGCCGAGGCCCGCGAGCTCCTCGCGCGCTTCCGCGAGGTGATGCGCTCGCGCGGCACGCTGGAGCTCGACGAGGCCACGTTCGGAGACGCCGTCGCGCTGAACGGCGTCTCCCGCTACGTCGCCCGGGTGAAGTGCGCCATGCTGGCGTGGGTGGCCCTGGAGGATGCGCTGGATCACGCGCCGGACGCCTGAGAGCGGCACGGAAACGCGGGGACGGTTCACACGGGCGACCGGCTCCGCTCAGTCGACCGGTGCACCGACCTGACGCGCCGCGATCATCGGGCATTCGAAGGGGTCCTGACGCCCGAGCCCGACTCCGTCGATGTACTCGGTCACGCTGCGGAACGCCTCGCGCAGGCCGGTGCGGGTGTAGGGCACGTCGCGCTCGGCGCAGTACGCCTGGATGAGCGGCGCCGCGCGGCGCAGCTGCGGGCGCGGCATCGACGGGAAGAGGTGGTGCTCGATCTGGTAGTTCAGGCCCCCCATGGCGAAGGACATGAGCCGACCGCCACGGATGTCGCGAGCGGTGAGCACCTGGCGGCGGAAGAAGTCGAGCTTCACGCTCTTGGGCACGATCGGCATGCCCATGTGATTGATCGCGAAGACGGCTCCGAGGTAGAAGCCGAACACGGCCAGTTGCACCCCGATGAACGCCGCAGCCCGCCCCGGCGAGAGCACGAGGAAGGCGAGGCCGGTGAACCCGCCGAGGCGAAGGAGGATCAGGCCGATCTCGACGTGCCGATGCGGCACGTCGGCCCGGCCGAACACGCGCTGAAGGCTCTGGATGTGCAGGATCAACCCCTGGAGGAACAGAAAGGGTACGAAGCCGACGCTTTGGTGGGCGAGCGTCCACTCGACGAGGCGGCTGCGTCTGCGCAGCTCGACCAGCGAGTCGGGTTGGACGACCGGGATGTTGATGTCCGGGTCGTATCCGATGCGGTTGGGGTTGGCGTGATGGCGGTTGTGCTTGTTGTTCCACCAGCCCACGCTCATGCCGACGAAGAGGTCGCCGATGACCAGGCTGGCCCAGTTGTTCCAATGGCTGGACTGGAACACCTGGCGGTGTGCGGCGTCGTGCCCGAGGAACCCGGCCTGTGTGAGGACGATCGCGAAGATCCCGGCCGTGATCATCTGCCACCAGGTGTCGCCGACGCGGACGAAGAGCACAACGAGGGCGGCCAGCGCGATCGTGATGATCCCGAACCTGACCCAGTACGAGACGCGTCGGCGGCGGAGCAGTCCGGCGCCGCGGATCTGCGCCGAAAGCTCGGCGAAGTCGGTGCTCTGACGGGGTGAACGCGGCTGGCCGGGCGGACGCCCGGTGCGCCGGATGGCTCCGGTCGATCCCCGCGGATCTCCATCGCCAGCAGCGGTCTCCAGTGCGCTCCGGACGGTCACGGCAACGCCGTCCGTGGGTGTCGATGCGGCGTCCTCTCCAGATGCGGCGGGCTTGAGGTTCGACATCAGAATCTCCTGGGGGTCTTGTACCGGCGCGTGCCGAGTGGGGAAGCCGTGTATGGCGACTACATCTATGTCGGGTCGAGCGGGCGGAACGTCACGCCGTCGGCGGTTTCTCTCAGGAACTCGTTCTTCCAACGACCCGCGAGAGCAGACGTGAGGCTCCTTCGACATCCCGATGAGCCGTCTCCGGCGGCCCGGACGTGTGCGCGGCCACGGGGCACGCGACCCATAGGCTGATGGGGTGGGGTCTGAGCATGCTGCGGTCGTCTACAACCCGGTCAAGATTCCTCTGGATCGCGTCCGTCGCGCCGTCGAGGCCGGGGAGCGGCACCGAGGCTGGGATGCCTCGCGCTGGTACGAGACGTCGGCCGAGGACTCCGGGCGACAGGCGGCGGCGGATGCGCTCGCCGCCGGGCCCGCGGTCGTCATCGTTGCGGGCGGCGACGGCACGGTGCGTGCGGTCGCCGAGATCCTGCAGGGGACCGGGATCCCGGTGGCCGTGGTCCCGGCAGGCACCGGCAATCTTCTCGCCCGCAACCTAGGACTTCCTCTGAACGACATCGACGGCGCCGTCGCCGTTGCCTTCGGAGATGCGGATCGCCTCATCGACATCGCCGCGGCGGACCTGGAAGACGAGGAGGGGAACAGAAGCCGTCACGTGTTCGCGGTCATGGCGGGCATCGGGCTGGATGCCGCGATGGCGGTGAACACGAGCGCACTGGCCAAGAAGCACCTCGGCTGGCTCGCGTACATACCCCCGATCGCCCGGTCCATCGTCGCCAACCGACTGTTCCACCTGCGTTACCGTGTCGACGACGGGCGGGTGGGGTCCGCGCGAGCGCACACGGTCATCGTCGGCAACTGCGGCACGCTCACCGGCAACATGCTCTTGATCCCGGACGCGGTCGTCGACGACGGGCTGCTGGACGTGGTGATGCTGCGCCCGAAGGGACGATTCGGATGGGCGGGCATCGGAACGCGCCTCACGGTTCAGGGCATCGCGCACCGTTCCCGATTCGGCAGGCACATGCTCAAGCTCGCGCCGGACATCCGGGCGCTCGCGTACGCCCAAGGCCGACGGTTCACGGTGCGCTTCGAGGCGCCCCATGCCATCGAGCTCGACGGCGACGACTTCGGCACGGTCATCCGCGCCCGCATCACTGTCCTGCCCAGCGCCTTGCGCGTGAAGATCGATGGCGGGCACGCCTGACGTCCCGCGGCGGTCGGCCCGACTGCGCTGGTCGGTTTGTGATGTTCCGCGTCCCCGGCACGACATAGGTGTAGTCGCCGTTCTCGAGTGAGCAGATCGCGGACTCGCACCGCGACTGGGAGAGTTTCTGATGTCGAACGCCACACCGGCCCCGTCCGAGAAGACCGGGTCTGGAAAGACCAACGGAGTCGCCGCCGCGCAGGCGGGCACGACGACGATCCTCGACTCGGTGATCGCGAAGATCACCGGCATCGCCGCCCAGGGGGTGCCCGGGGTCCACGCGCTCGGCGGCAACACCGCCCGGGCGATCGGTGCCATCCGCGATGCCCTGAACGTCTCGGACCCCGGCCAGGGGATCAGCGTGCGGGCCAACGAGACGCAGCTGGCGGTGGATCTGACCATCGTGGCCGATTACCCCGTACCTCTGCAGAAGGTGGCCGACGACGTGCGCGCCACGGTGCTGAAGGCGTTGACCGAATTGGTGGGCATGGAGGTGACCGAGGTGAACATCGCGGTCAACGACGTGCACATTCCGGCCGACGACGGTCGCGACGACAAGGGGCGAGAAGCCGCCACTCGGTGAGCCGTGCCGTCGTGAGGTTCTCGGGACCGACGCGTGAGGTTCCCGGGACCGACGCTGGATGTGGGCTCCGCGAGACGTCCGCCACGGCCTCCGCTCATCGGCGGGCGCCGCAGCGGCCGGTGTTCAGGCGGCCGCCGTGCGAACAGAGCGTCGGCGTCGCGCCCTCCGCAACGGTGTGACGGGGTGTGGAGATGCCCCTATGGCAACCCAACGACCGCTGCTGCCGGTATCGTCCGAGGGAGTAGGCGGATGGCTGGCGCAGGGGAGGGGTGCATGGGTTCTCAGGGCGATGCCGAGCACTTGGCGATCGCCGACGACCGGATCGTCGCCGGTCGTGCGGCCGATGGCGACGTCCAGGCCTTCCGCGTTCTCGTCTCTCGGCACAGCCCGCTGATGCGCGGATACGCGCGAAGGATCCTCGGAACCAACGACGAGGTGGACGACGTCGTGCAGGATGCCTTCATCGTCGCGTGGCGGCAGCTTCCGGAGCTCGAGGACCCCTCTGCTGTCAAGAGCTGGCTGATGCGGATCGTGGGTCGCAAGGCGGTCGACCGCGTTCGGGCACGTCACCCGCATGTGGACATCGACGATCACGATCGCCCCGCACCGGATGCCGCCGCACCCGCGCGTCGGGCCGAGGCGCGCTCGCAGGTCGAGGAGCTCTCCGCGGCGCTGGCGGAGCTTCCCCTGATGCAGCGACAGTGCTGGGTGCTGCGCGAGGTCGGTGAATACAGCTACGACGAGATCGCCGCCGAGCTGGGTGTGCCCGCCACCACGGTCCGCGGGCTCCTGGCCCGTGCGCGCAAGTACCTCATCGTGAGAATGGGCGCCTGGCGGTGACCGGGGACGACTTCGCCGACCGGGCGTGGTGCCTCGCCGTGGAGCGCGATGAACCGAATGGGCACACGCTCGACGAGCTCAGCGCCTACCTGGACGCCGGTCGCACACCGCCTGACCCGTCCATCGAAGGCTCGGAGGCATGTCGGCAGGCGCTCGACGCCATGGAGCGCCTGCGCATCCTCGCTCAAGCGATGCTGGAGCAGGATGCCGCATCCGCTGCGGATGCGAGCTGGGTCGACCGCATCCTCGACGCCATCGCCTCCGACGCCTCGACGGGCCGATCGGCCTCCGTGGCCGACCGAACCTGAGAGGCACACAGGCCGGAGGCGTATCGTCCGGGCATGGACACACGAGAACAGGCCCCGGGCGGTGACGGCGGAGCGCTGGGACTGGAAACGGTGCTCGTCGACTCGCTGCCCACCACACTGCTCACCGAGGAGGCTCCGGACCGGTACACGGTCGAGGTCGTCTTCACGCGCCGGCCCGAACGCGAGGAGGTCGCCGGCATCCTCAGCGGGGACACGCGGGCCTTCCTTTCCAGTGCGGGATACCCCGCCGCCCGTCTGAGCGTCTCGGACCGCCGGCTGGAGATAGCGAACACCAGCCTGGAAGAGCTGCGCGACGGCCTCGCCGACATCCTGGCAGACCGGCTCGCCGAGATCAGCACCGAGGTGCACGACAGGGAGGATGCTGCGACGGCACGCCTGCAGGTCGCGGCTGAGCACGAGAAGGACCGCGCGGCGGCCGTCGTGACCCTCGCCCGATCCGTCACCTTCCAGGCCCGGCGCGACCCCGCCAGAAGCCACGGCGCTGCCGGCCGAGGCGACTCGCTCGCCGACGACGCTCAGATCGAGGGCTGGGACGACGAGGGCGGCCGCTGACCGACGCCGCGTCGCTGCCCGGCGATGCACCATGACGGCGCGCCGCTCGTTCGGCCAGGTGCGTGGCGGCGGAGGCGCCCCGTGGGTCGCACCTGGGGCGGCCGAGCACGAAAGGCGTCGGCTGGCAGGTAGGGTTCGCCTGTGCCTGGAGATCGTCATCCCCGCGCGGGACGCTGGCCCGAGTTGTCCGCGACGACGCGCGCGGCGCTCCGGCTCCTGCAGCGGCGCGGCCCCCTCGGCCGCGCGGAGATGGCGCGGATGCTCGGGGTCTCGCGAGCGAATCTGACCCGGGTGACCCGGGAGCTGCTTGCGGCCGGTCTGATCGCCGAGGGCGCCACCGAGCTTCGCGCGTCGACGGGCAGGCCCAGCGAGTTGCTCGAGCTCGTGCCAGACGCGCGGCACTTCATGGGTGTCAAGCTCACTGGCGACACCGTGTACGTCGTCGTGGTCGACCTCTCCTGGCGGGTGGTGTTCGCCGGCGACTGGCCTATCCGGTCGCGGCAGGTCGAGGACGTGGTGCACGAGATCGGCACGATCCTCTCGGCCGTCGAGGAGGAGCTCCCCGACATCGCGGGCCTCGGCGTCTCCCTGGCGGGCTCGATGAGCGAGCCGCGGGAGCATCGCGTCGTTCACGAGTCGGTCTATCTCGGCTGGGACGGCGTGCCACTGGCGGACCTCATCGCCGCGGACGTCGGGCTCCCCACCACCGTCGAGAACGACGTGCAGGCACTGACCCTGGCCGAGAGCCTGATGCTGGCGGACTCCGTGGCGGGGGTCACCCTTGCCCTCGTCACCGTCGGCGTGGGCATCGGGGTCGGCTACGTCATCGACGGCGCCCTGGTCGCGGGGGCGCACGGCCGGCCGGGCCGCATCGACCACACCATCGTCGACCCGGATGGACCGGCGTGCGACCGAGGGCACCGCGGCTGCGTCTCGAGCTATCTGGCCAGCTCGTCCATAGTCCGGAACTCCGGCAGTCTCGACTACGCCTCGGCTCTGGATGCCGCGCGTCGCGGCGATCGGCGGGCCCGCCGCGCCTTCGACGATGCCGGACGCGCCCTGGGAGTGGTCATCGCAACCGTCGTGAACTCCATGGACCCTGGCCGGGTGATCCTCACCGGCGACGGTCTGGCCCTCTACGAGATCTCCAGCACGGCGATCGAGGCCTCCATTCGTCGCACCGTGTCGTGGGACGCGGGTGAGTTCGTGCTCGACGTGCGCCCCTTCGACTTCTCCGAGTGGGCCAGGGCGGCAGGGATCGTCGCCGTGGAGGCCGCCCTCGCGGGCCGGCAGACATGATCTCTCTTTGTTTCAGAAGTTGACAAACTCCTGAGGCTCGTCCATATTGGACGAGCCCGCGGTGTCCAGTGGGCATAGCGATCAAAGGAGATTCTCAATGCGAAAGCGATCCCTCATGGGCTTCGCCGCTGTCGCAGTGCTCGCCGTGGCGCTGAGCGGCTGCGCGGCCGGCGACGGCGCCTCGGCGTCCGACAAGACGGTGAGCCTCAAGATCTGGGGCTGGACAGCCAAGACGCAGCAGGTCGTGGACACCTGGAACAAGACGCACCCGAGCGTTCAGGTGAAGTACACGGATGCGGGGGGTGGCAACGACTCCGCCGCCAAGCTGCGCACCGCGACCCGGGCCGGGAACGCGCCGGACATCGCCCTCGTGGAGTACCAGACTCTGCCGTCTCTGGTGACCGCAGGCGTGGCCAGCGACATCACGAAGTACACCAAGGGCATCCAGGACAAGTTCACCGAGGGCACCTGGGCTCAGACGACGTTCGACGGCAAGGTGTACGGCATCCCCCAGGATGTCGGACCGATGGCCTTCACCTACCGACAGGACCTGTTCCAGAAATACGGCTTCGGCGCACCCAAGACGTGGGACGAGTTCGCCTCCGACGCTCGAGTCATCCACGAAGCCGATCCCGGCGCCTACATCGCCTCGATGCCGCCCACCGAGTTTGGCTCATGGGCCGGGCTCGCAACGCAGGCGGGCGCCACGTGGTGGAGCGTGAAAGACGGCAAGTGGACCGTGGGCATCGCAGACGAGGCATCGCTCAAGGTCGCGGACTTCTTCCAGAAGCTGTCCGACGACGGCGTCATCCTCACCGAGCCGCTTCTCACCCCGCAATACGACAAGTCGCTCAACGACGGCAAGATCCTCTCATGGCCGTCCGCCGTCTGGGCGCCCGGAGTGCTCGCATCCGTGACGCCGGGGACGGCCGGCAAGTGGGCCATGGCGCCGCTGCCGGCATGGAAGGCGGGGGAGACCACCGTTCCCTTCCAGGGCGGATCGGCGCTCGTGGTGACGAAGAACTCGAAGCACCCGCAGCAGGCCGCGGAGTTCGCCGCCTGGTACAACGCCAGCAAGGCGGGCCTGGAGGGGATGATCAACAAGCAGGCCCTGTATCCCGCCGCGATCGCCGGTCAGAAGCTGGCCTCCAGCCAGAAGCCGCCGGCGCTGATGCCCCAGCAGACCGACTTCTACAAACTGGCCGCGACCATCTCGAAGACGGCGAAGCCCATCACGTGGGGCCCGGACGTCGACGTGGCAAGCACCACGTTCACCGATCGTCTCAGCAAGGCGATCAACAATCACACCGCCTGGCGGGACGCGTTCACAGCGACGCAGAAGGCCGTGGTCGCCGACATGAAGAAGAACGGCTTCAAGGTCACCAACAAGTAGTCCGTACCCATTTCACGAATCGCTCGGACGGCGTCCACGCCCACGGATGTCGTCCGAGCGGCCCGAAGGAAGCGACATGTCTCTACGCAACCCGGGTGCGGCCGACGCGGCGCAGCCAGTCACGGCCATCCCTTACCGGGCGGCCCCGGCTCGCGCCTCCAGGACCGGCCGGCGCCGTCCCTCGATGGCCCCGTACCTGTTCAGCGCGCCAGCGATCATCCTCTACGTGATCTTCATGCTGATCCCGCTGGCGTACGCCGTCTGGATCAGCTTCACCGCCTATCGCCTCGAGGGCGGCGGCATCCTCGGCACGAAGGTTCAGGTCTTCGTCGGACTGGAGAACTACTTCTCGGTGTTCTCGAACTCGGAGCTCCTCGTCAGCTTCGGCCGGATGGCCGTCTACGGCGTGATCGCCGTGCCGCTCACGCTGGGGCTGGCCCTGCTCTTCGCGCTGCTGCTCGATGTCCCCGCCGTGCGCGCCAAGACGTTCTCGCGCACCGCCATCTTCGTGCCCTACGCCGTCCCCGGCATCGTCGCCGCCCTCATGTGGGGCTTCATGTACCTGCCGGCGACGAGCCCGTTCTCGTACATCACGCAGGCGATCGGCCTCGGGCCGATCCCATTCCTGAACAACCCGGGTCTCTACGGCTCTCTCGCGAACATCGCCATCTGGGGCGGGACCGGATTCAACATGATCATCATCTACACATCGCTTCGCGGCATTCCCGCCGAGCTCTACGAGTCCGCACGCCTCGACGGGGCGAGTGAGCTTCAGATCGCTCTGCAGATCAAGGTCCCCCTCGTGCGCGCCGCGCTCACGCTGACCGCGATCTTCGCGCTCATCGGCACTCTCCAGCTATATGCGGAGCCGACGACCCTCCAGCCGCTGACGACCACGATCACCTCGACCTGGGCGCCGTTGATGACGATCTATCAGCAGGCGTTCGCGACCGACGACCTTCCGGGCGCGGCCGCCGGCTCGACCGTGCTCGCACTCGGCACCGTCATCGTCTCGGCTGTAGTCCTCTGGATCTCCAACCGGCGCACGGCTGCGAGCGCCCGTTGACCGCCATCGTCGGGCGCCGCGCGCCAGAGGCGGTCGCGCGCGCCGGCCGCAGACCTGCACCCCGCGGCCGCGTGCTCCCCACGATCATCCTCATCGCCGGTGCCGTCTACTGCCTCATCCCGGTGGCCTGGGTGTTCGTCGCCGCGACCAAGAGCCGCGCGCAGCTCTTCTCCACGTTCACGTTCGCACCGGGAACCGGGCTCATCGACAACCTGAGGGGACTGTTCACCTACAACGGCGGACAGTTCGGCCAGTGGGCCCTCAACTCGCTGCTGTACGCCGGGGTCGGCGCGCTGCTGTCCACGTTCGTGTCGACGATGATCGGATACGCGCTCGCCAAATACCGGTTCCGGGGGCAGAACGTGATCTTCTACGGGATACTCGCCGGCGTCCTGATCCCCGGCATCACCCTGGCGATACCGCAGTATCTGCTGCTCTCGGCCGTGGGGCTGGCCGGTTCGGTCTGGTCGGTGCTCCTGCCGAGCATCATCAGCCCGTTCGGCATCTATCTCTCCCGGGTGTACGCGGGGTCGGCGATTCCGCAGGAGACGATCGAGGCGGCGCGCATCGACGCCGCGGGAGAATGGCGCATCTTCCAGTCCGTCGCGATCCCGATGCTGCTTCCGGGCATGGTGACGGTCTTCCTGCTCCAGTTCGTGGGCATCTGGAACAACTTCCTGCTGCCCTACGTGATGCTCTCCGACCAGAGCCAGTACCCCCTCACCGTCGGCCTGTTCACGCTGCTGTCCAAGGGGTCGAGCTCGCCGGCTCTGTACTCCCTCGCGATCACCGGCGCCGCGGTCTCCATCATCCCCCTCGTCGCTCTGGTGCTCTTCCTCCAGAGGTTCTGGCGGCTCGACCTGATCTCCGGAGGTATCAAAGGATGAGCGCATCCTCGCCCCGCCCGGCCCGCCCCTGGCCGACGCCAGGACTGAGCTTCGGGGGGGACTACAACCCGGAGCAATGGCCCAGCGAGGTCTGGCGGGAAGACCTCGACCTCATGGTCGAGGCTGGTGTCAACATCGTCACCCTCGGCGTGTTCAGCTGGGCGACGGTCGAGCGCAGGCCAGGCGAGTTCGACTGGGCCGCCACCGATGAGATCGTCGGCCTCCTGCATGAGCGCGGGATCCGGATCGACATGGCGACGCCGACGGCGGCGCCCCCGCCGTGGCTGCACGCCCTGCACCCCGAGATCCTCCCGCGGGACCGCGACCTCATACCCCAGTTCCCCGGTGCGCGCCTCGGCTGGTGTCCCAGCTCTCCGGTGTTCCGTGACCATTCGCTGCGGGTGACCCGCGAACTCGCGCAGCGCTACGCCCCGCACCCGGCCGTGGCGATGTGGCACGTCAGCAACGAGTTGGGCGGCGGCAACGGCCGATGCTATTGCGAGGTCTCGGCCGCGGCGTTCCGGGACTGGCTCCGCCGCCGCTACGCGTCCGTGGACGTCCTCAACCACACGTGGGGCACGGCGTTCTGGGGCCACATCTATTCCGACTTCGACGAGGTCAATCCGCCCCGGGGCTCGGAGGCCCAGAACCCCGCCCTTGTGCTCGACTTCGACCGGTTCTCCTCCGACGAGCTGCTCGGCCAGCTGCTCGCGGAGCGCGACGTCATCCGCGAGGCCGACCCCGATGCCATCGTGACCACGAACTTCATGGTCGGTCCCGCGCACGACGTGGTCGACTACCCGCGATGGGCCGCCGAGGTCGACGTGGTCGCGAACGACCACTACACGCTCCCGACGGATCCGCTGACCGCTCAGGACATCGCGTTCTCCGGGGATCGCATGCGCAACCTCGCGCCCGAGAAGGGCCCGTGGCTGCTCATGGAGCACTCCACAAGTCACGGCACCTGGCACCCCGTCAACCGCGCCAAGGCACCGCGCGAGCTGATCCGCAATTCGCTGGGTCACATAGCGAGAGGAGCCGATGGGGCGCTCTTCTTCCAGTGGAGGTCGTCGCCGAGCGGCGCGGAGCAGTACTTTCCGGGGATGGTGCCGCATTCCGGCACCGACAGCAAGATCTGGCGCGAGACGGTCGAGCTCGGCCAGCTGCTGGGCAGGATCGGCGAGATCGCGGGGACCACCGTGCCTCGTGCACGGGTCGCCCTGCTCTTCGACGACATCGCAGGCTGGGCCCTCACCCGCGGGCTGAAACCCCGGCACGGCCTCGATTACGGGCGCATCCCTCGCGCCTGGCATCGCGCCTTCTGGGAGCGGAACATCCCGGTGGACGTGGTGGGTCCCTGGGCGGACCTGGCGGGCTACGAGGTCGTCGTCGTGCCCACCCTGCTCCTCGTCAGCGACGCCGACGCGGCGAACATCGCGTCCGTGGTCGACCGTGGCGGCTGCGTCCTCGTGACGCACCTGTCCGGAATCGTCGACGAGAACGACCGCGTGCGGCTGGGCGGCTTCCCCGGCGCGTTCCGTGAGCTGCTCGGCGCATCCTCCGAGGAGTTCTTCCCTCTTCGGGACGGCGAGACCGTGCTGCTGGACACGGGATGGCTGGCGACGGAGTGGACGGAGCTCATGCGTGAGGACCCGGCCGCAGAGGTGGTGGCGCACTATGCCGCCGGCCCGCTCAGGGGCCGGCCCGCCGTCACGAGGAATCCGCGAAACGGTGGCTCCGCATGGTACGTGTCGGCTTCGATCGACCGGCTGGGGATCGATGCGGTGGTCGCACGGCTGATCGCGGAGAACGCGCTGCGACCGATTCTCGAGTCGCCCGAGGTCGAGGCGGTGCGCAGGAGCGGGGACGGTCGCTCATACCTGTTCCTCCTCAACCACTCGGATCGGGACGTCGAGGTCCCAGTCGGCGGGAGGGAGCTCGTGACGGGCATCGCCGGGGCCGCGGTCACGGTGCCGGCCGGCGAGGTGCGGATCGTTCGTGAGGGCGAGCGCACCGGGACCCGGGAATCGTGAGCGCCATAGAACAGGCGCCGGAGCCCGGTGCTCGGGCGGACGACGATTTGTTCACCCTCGCTTCCGGCGGAGTGGCCGTGGTCGTGCGGTGCGCGCCGGGAACGCTTCCGGAGGTGCTGCACTGGGGTGCATCGGGGGCGTTCGGCTCGCTGTCCGACATCGCCTTCGCTACCTCTCGCGGTGTCGGACCGAGCGGCCTGGACGAGACATGGCCGCTCACCGTCCTTCCGGCGGAGGCGGACGGATGGGCGGGCCGGCCCGGGATGCAGGGCGACGTCGACGGGACGATCCTCGTCGCCGACTGGCAGGAGACGTCGCTGGAGGCATCCGCCACGCAGCTCTCGTTCGAGGCGGAGTCGCGCGGGCTGGCACTCGGCTACCACCTTCGCATCGATGTCGCCGGACTCGTCACCGTGAGGCTCACTCTGGCGAACCTGAGCGGATGTCCTGTGCGGCTCGGTGCGCTGGAGGCCACGATGCCCGTCGGAGACCGGGCGCGGGAGGTCCTGGACTTCACCGGCAGGTGGACCCGTGAGCGCACCCCCCAACGGGCGCCGCTCACCATGGGGTCCGTGGTGCGCGAGAGTCGCAGGGGCCGAACCGGTCACGACAGTCCCTATCTGCAGGTCGTGGGCAGCCCCGGCTTCACCGACTCCTCCGGAGAGCTGTGGGCGGTTCATCTGGCATGGAGCGGCGACTCGGTGTACCGGAGGGACGCCCTCCCGGAGAGCCGTCCCCTGATCGGTGCGGGTGAGCTTCTCAGACCGGGTGAGGTCGTGCTCGGGCCCGGCGAGCGGTACGAATCGCCCGAGACCTACTTCGCGTGGTCGGACGCCGGGCTCGACGGTCTCTCCCATCGCTTCCACGGCTCGCTGCGCGCGCTCGGCGGCGAGGCCGCATCGTACCGGCCGGTGATCCTCAACACCTGGGAGGCCGTGTACTACGACCAGGACCTCGATCGCCTCAGAAGGGTCGCCGAGGCGTCCGCGCAGATCGGCGTCGAGCTCTTCGTCCTGGATGACGGGTGGTTCCGTGGTCGACGCAGCGATGCGTCGGGACTGGGCGACTGGTACGTCGACCGGGAGGTGTGGCCGCTCGGCCTTCATCCGCTGGTCGAGTCGGTGCGTCGGCTCGGCATGCAGTTCGGACTCTGGGTCGAGCCGGAGATGGTGAGTCCGGACTCCGTCCTGGCGCGCGAGCATCCTGACTGGATTCTCGGCCCGGGGCATCGCAGCCCTCGGACGTGGCGACGTCAGCAGGTGCTGGACCTGACGCTTCCGGAGGTCCAGGACGAGGTGTTCCGCCGCCTGTCGTCGATCGTCGAGGAATATGGCGTCGAGTACGTCAAATGGGATCAGAACAGGGATGTGCTGGAGGCCGTCTCAGGCGGCCGCGCCGCGCTCGGTGCGCAGACGCGAGCCGTCTACCGGCTGATGGACCGGTTCCGCGAGAGGTTCCCGGGTCTCCGCATCGAGTCCTGCTCATCGGGAGGCGCTCGGATCGATCTCGAGGTACTGAGGCACACCGACCGTGTCTGGGCCTCCGACACCAACGACCCGACCGAGCGCCTTGCGATCCAGCGCTGGACCGAGCTCCTGCTGCCGCCGGAGGTGATCGGCAGCCACGTCGGGCCGGAGCGGGCGCACACGACAGGACGGCAGAGTGACATCGGCTACCGGCTCGCCTCGACTCTTTTCTCATGGGCGGGCATCGAGGCGGATGTGTCGAGATGGAACGACATCGAGCGGCAGCGGGCACGAGACTGGTTCGCGTTCTATCGGGCCAACCGTCCGCTGCTCCACGCCGGTGTCCTGCTTCACGGCGAGACCGATGACGACGGGACGCAGCTGACCGGAGTCGTCGACCGATCCCGGTCGCGAGGCATCTACCGGTACGCGCGCACGGAGACCTCCGTCCGCTCGGTTCCGCCGCGTATCGCGCTGCCCGGACTCGAGGCGGCAACACGCTACCGGGTGACGATCGTCGACGCCCTGCCCGACCCCCTGCTGATCGACCTCGACCCGCCGCCGTGGTTGAAGCGCGGTCACGTCGTCGGCACCGGCTTCGCGCTCGGTCGCGTCGGCCTGGCTGCGCCCCTCCTGGCGCCTCAGCAGGCGCTCGTGCTGGAGGTCGACGCAATCACTGAGGGCACCTGAGGGCACGAGCGGATGCTCGTGACCGGCTCTGGTCAAGGGAGTGGATGTGACAGCGATCGCCGCCAACCTGGTGTGGCTCTTCGCCGAGTTCGGTGACGACCTGCCCGCGCGCATCCGCGCCGCGCGACGCCACGGGATCGAGGCGGTGGAGATGTGGGGCTGGCGAGATCAGGATCTCCTGGCCATCGGCAGGGCTCTTGAGGAGACGGGGGTGAGCCTGCTCACCATGACCGTCGACCCGCAGCTCCAGCTCACCGATCCCGCGACGCACGACGAATGGCTTGCCGCCGTTCGCGAGTCGCTGGAGGTCGCCGTGCGGCTGGACGCGCAGAACGTCGTCGTCGTCGCCGGCGACGCGCGGCCCGGCGTCTCCCGCGACGAGCAGAGGGCGGCGCTGGTGGACGTGCTGGGCCGGGCGGCGGGACTCGCGGAGGCGACCCCTGTCACCCTCCTGCTGGAGAACCTCAACGACCGGGTCGACCACGTCGGCACGTTCCTCCGGGCCGCCGGGGAGACGCTGGACGTTGTCCGAGAGGTGGGGGCGCCACGCCTGAGGCTGTTGCTCGACGTCTATCACTCCCTTGTCGCTGGCGAGGACATCGCACGCGCGATCGCCGGGCACGCCGACCTCATAGGCCATGTGCAGCTGGCCGAGTCCCCGGGCCGTCATGAGCCGGGCACGGGATCGACCGACTGGGGCGGGGTGATCCGGCTGCTGCGGGCCGCCGGCTACCGCGGGCGCTTCGGCCTGGAGTACCGCCCCACCGTCGACACGGTCTCATCGCTCGCCGAGATCGAGCGAGTCGTCGCGGCCGTCGACGCACCGGCCGGACCTCGCGGGTGACGCCCGGGCTCGCCTATCCGCCGTCCCGCGCAGCTGCGCTCGGCCGCTCGTCGACCACCGCCCGGCCGTGGCGGGGCAGGACGATCTGGAACTCGGTGCCGACCCCCTCCTCGCTCGTGACGTCCATGTGGCCTCCGTGCGCCGTGACGATCGCACGGGTGATCGTCAGGCCGAGACCGACACCGGGCACGGCGTTGCGCGTGGCGGTCGACGCGCGGAAGAACCGGGTGAAGAGCTCGCCGAGCTCGTCCTTCGGAATGCCGATGCCGCTGTCGCGCACCGTGATCCTCACGGCGGCGTCGCAGGTCTCCAAGCCGACCGTGACCCTGCCATCGCGGGGCGTGAACTTGACGGCGTTGGAGACGAGGTTGTCGATCGCCTGCCCGATGCGGACCGGGTCGGCCCGTAGCATCACCGGAGCGCCGGGCAGCTCGCGGGCGAGCTCGACGCCTGCAGCCGCCGCGGCAGGAGCCGCGGTCTCCAGTGCGGCGGCGACGATGGCGACGATGTCGACATCCCTCGGCTCCACCGGGAACTTGCCTGACTCGACCTGCGCCGTGAACAACAGGTCGCCCACGAGCCTCAAGAGACGCTTGGCGTTGCGCTCGATTACCGCGAGGAACTGGAGCTGTTCCTCCTCGAGCGGATGCTCCGGGTCGTTCTGCAGCAGGTCGAGATAGCCCAGAATGGAGCTCAGCGGGGTGCGCAGCTCGTGGGAGATCATCCCGACGAACTCGTCCTTCATGCGAGACACCTCGGCGGTGCGTGTCTCATCGGTGATGACGAAGAGGTAGCCCAAGGCGGCTCCGTCGCCGTCACGCCGCGACGTCACTGTCAGCCGCACCGGAACCGGACGCCCGTCGCCGTCGACCATGTGAACGTCGCGGTCGACGGCGACGTCCTGGTCCGCGAGGCTGAAGAGCGCGCGCAGCCACGGCGGAACGGTGTCGTCGGAGTCGACGGACGCGGCCCCGTCCGTGAGCTCTGTGCGTGCGCTCGGCGGGAAGATCTCGTCCACGTGGAGCTTGCCGACGGCCTCTTCCTCGCTCCGGCCAAGGAGCGTGGTGGCGCCGGGATTCCACGCCATGACGACCCCCTGCGTGTCGGTTCCGATCACCGCCTGCCCCGTGGTCGCCTGCCACACGCTCTGGAACATGCCGAGCAGCTCGCGGTAGCGTTGCTCGCTCTTCTGCAGCCTGTCGACGACCTCGATGTTGCGTTCGAGCGCTTCGGTGCGGTCGGTGGCGAGGCTCTCCGCGAGACGGGTGCGAACGCGCTGCAGTCGCGACAGCTCGTTGACGATGGCAGCCGCCATCGCGAACACGACAGGGGAGACCGCTCCCCTCAGCCACTCCGTCGCGTCGGGGGGCGGGTGCGCGATGTACGGGATCAGCAGCGAGAACGAGGTGAGCACGAGGACCAGGAACACGTAGCGGATCCCCGGGGCGGCGGCCAGCCAGATCACGGGAAGCAGCACGAGCCCGGCGAAGAGCGAGCCCGGACCCCCGGTGCCGAAACGGAACAGTCCCAAGCCGATGATGTCCAGCATCGGGATGACCAGCACCGGCCATCCGTCGTCGACCGAGCGCACCGTGAGCACCAGCGCCAGAATGGTGGCGGCCGCCACGATCGCGATGCCGCCCACGGCGTCGCCGAGCGGGCGGAACTCCAGCCCTGGGACGACGAGCACCAGTATGACGCTGATGAGGAGAGCCGCGGCGCTCGGGACCTGTTTGACCAACGGGCTCGGATTGTCGAAGAAGCCGTGCCATCGTTCCTGCATCGACGGACGTGCGGTGCTCGCCGGGCCACTCATCTCGGGACCTTCGCGGTCAGGGCGTGCAGCTGAGCGCCGGTGAACGGTTTGGGCAGGACGTCGTCGGCGGTCGGGTATCTGCTGACGTCGAGCACCGAGCTGATGGCCAGGATGCAGCCGGGACGGTCGGTGCGCAGCCGTGCGGCGAACTCCGTTCCGGACATTCCGGGCAGGAGAAGGTCGACGATCGCGAGCATCGGGCTCACCCGGGGGAGCAGCGCCAGCGCCTCTTCGGCGCTGGCGGCGACGACCACGTCGAAGCCGTCGCGTTCCAGATAGTGCCTCAGCAGTCGCGCCTGGTCATCGCTGTCCTCGACGACGAGTGCGAGGGGATTCGCGCTCATGCGAAGAACACCTCTCGGATGGCGACGACGACGGCCACCAGCGCCAGTGCGGCGACGGCCTGCGGTAGCAGCCGGCGTTCGAGGCGGGCATCGCGGCGGATGCTGCGCCATCCCTTCTCATCGTCCGCGTCAGAATCCGTCATCCGACAACCCTGCCGACCTTCTCTGTCTTGATCCAGGCCGTGTCCGCCTTGCGCCACTCCTTGACATACGAGTCGATGGTGATCGCGCACAGCAGGGAACCATAGCCGACGAGATACAAGAGCAGCGGCGCGAGCACCCGGCCGGCCCGGGTTCCCTCCACGGCACGGGCGAGCCATGCGCCGAGCATCGCCGCAGCGCCCCAGACATAGATGCAGAGCGTCCAGTCGATCCGGCCCGAAGCAGTCAGCTGCAACCCGAAGAGGCCCGGGACGTCGTTCTCGAGCAGGCCGGGGAAGAGGGCGGAGACCATGACCACGAACGAGCCCACACCGGGGAACAGCAGCGCCTCTCGCCACGCGTGGCGACCGGTGCGCGCGTCCAGCTGCAGGGCGAAGAAGATCGAGTACAGGTAGGTGCAGGCCGCGCTGACCCACATGATCCGGAACACGGTCGCCGCCAGGTCGCTGTGCAGCACCAGCAGCACGACGAGGCCGAAGGAGGCCAGCAGCATGGCCACCGGAAGAAGGAAGGTGCTGAACCACATCAGCCCGAACGAGACGCTGCCGAGCCGATGGCCGCGCCGAGGCCGGAACCACAGCCGGCGGTAGTGGCGGGTGAGCTGCACGTTGCCGCGCGCCCAGCGCAGGCGCTGCTTCCAGAGGGCGTCGATCGTGCGGGGTTCCTCTGCCAGCACGAGCGCGTGCGGTTCGAACACCATGCGCCGCCCGTGCAGCTGTGACTCGAACGTCGTCATCGTGTCCTCGGCGAGCGTGCCGGTCGGTATCCGCCCTCCGATCGCCTCCAGGTTCTCGCGGGAGTGGAGCTGGGCTCCGCCGGCCAGGCAGGCGATGGCGCCGAGCACGTTCTGGGCGCGCCGTGCAGCGAGCTGCCCCAGGACGTACTCGATCGCGATGAAGCGGGTGAGGTAGTTGCGGTCGCGGCTGCCCTCGGCGATGTACGCCGTCACCGCCCCGACGCGCGGATCCGCCAGGTGCCGGGTCATCTTGGCGACGGAGTCGCGGGCGAAGATGACGTCGGCGTCCATGATGAGGATCGCCTGTGCCCACGAGGAGGCGAGAACGCGCGAGATGCCATGGTTCAGGGTGTGCGCCTTGCCCTCGCCGCCCTGTTCGCGGCGCAGATGGAACACCCGCCCCGGGTTCTCCCGCTCCTTCGCGCGGACGATCTCCGGCGTGTCGTCCGTGGACGCGTCGTCGACCACGTAGATGCGTAGCCGGTCCTGCGGGTAGTCCAGTGTGAGGAGCCTGTCGATCGAGGCGCCGACGACGGGGCCCTCGTTCCAGGCGGGCACGATGACCGCGACGTTCGGCGTGTACGGTGCAGCCCGGCCGTAGTGGTTGACGAAGGCGTGAAACGGCAGCACGAGGAACTGGAAGGCCGTGGAGATCACGGGCAGCGTGCCCGCCGCGACGCACAGCAGCAGGACGACGATCACGCCGTCGTCGAGGATGCTCGGCCAGTCGATGCTCACGCCCGCACCGTCCCGTCGTCGGCGGTGTCGAGGATGCGGGCGACGCGATCGTAACGGCCGACGTCCCGGGCGTCGTGGCTGTCGGTCGACGCCACGAGCCGGGCGCCGGCCGACCGTGCCGCGCGAAGTGCCTCCGGGCCGGGGCAGGCCCACTTCTCGTTGACCTCGATGATCGTGTGTGTCTGCGCCGCCGCGCGCGCCCACGCCCCGAGCCGCTCGCCGCCGAGCTGCTGCTCGGAGAGTCCGGTCTTTGGCAGGATCGAGAAGCAGTGCGCGAGCTGGTTCCCCGGGAACCGGTGCATGGCGCCGATGAGCCCCTCGGTCAGAAGGTCGAGGGCGTGCTCGACCGGGAATCCGTCTTCCAGGCGGGCGCGGGTCGTCGACGGCGACCACGGCCCGTCGGGGCCGGGGAACTGGTGGTCAGCCATCACGATCGAGTCGATGCCGTCCGGCAGCGCCGGCAGATCCAGATGCCCGGCCGTGTCGAGGATCTTCGCCTCCACGCCGGTCAGCACCGTCAGGCCGGCCGGGACGGATGCGGCGGCGACGGCAGCGACGAAGTCGGGCACCCAGTCGGTGCTCGCTCGCACATGCTCGACCAGGCGCACGACGGTGAGGCCGGCCGCGGCGGCGGCCGTGATGTTCTCCGCGAGGGTGGAGACGGCGTCGTCTGAGAAGACGGAGTGCACGTGGTGGTCCTCCTGCAGCACGCGACGCATCAGGCGTCCTCGTCGCGGTGCCCCGCGTGCGCCGAGACCAGCACCTCTGCGGGGTCGAGGATGATGTCGTCGAGAAACCGCACGACGGCGAGATCTCGGAAGGGGAGCCGCTCGGGAAGGCGCTCGCCGAGGAACAGGTCGACGACGAGCGAGGGGATGTCGACGCCGGCGGCGATGGTGAGCGGCAATGCGCCGGGGAACCGCGGGTTCACCTCGAGGAGGGCCGCGCGTCCACGTCGGTCCCTTCGCAGTTGCACGTTGGCCACGCCGACGAGGTCGACCGCCCGGGCGACCGCGGCGGCCGTCTCCTCCAGTTCGGGGTCGTGCAGGGTGCGCCCCGCGATGGCGACGCCCGAGTCGACACGGGCCCTTGTCCGCGGCACGGCGGCCACGACCCTTCCGTCGGCGTCCGCCAGCACGTCGACCGAGTACTCGTCGCCGGGCAGGAGCTCCTGCACGATCAGGTCCTCGTCCGCCGGGAGCGCGCTCAGCGCAGCACGGTCGGGTACGGTACGGATCCCACGGCTCCCCGCTCCGCGGCGCGGTTTGGCGAAGACGGGGAACTCCCAGTCGATGCCCGCCGCCTCGGCGCCGGCGAGGACCGTGCGCGGCGCTCGCCCCGTCGATGCGCACCGTCGGGCGAGAGCCAGTTTGTCCAGGCAGTCCTCGAGCGTCTGAGCGGAGGGCGCCGCGAGCACGGCGGGGGCAAGCTCGGCGCGCCGCCGCGCGAGAGTGGAGAGCTCGACGTCCACGGTGGAGATGACGACGTCGATGCCATCCCGGGCGACGATGTCGACCAGTCCGGGGACGAAGCCGTCGGAAGCACCCGGTTCCAGCAGACGCCGCCGTTCCGCGGGCACGAGGTAGAGCCCGCTCGCCCATCCGTCCATGTCGCCGGCGAACACGGTCAGGTCACAGCGGCGCAACAGCGAGCGGATGACGGCGACGCCGGCGGGACCCCCGGCGCCGGTCACGAGGACGCGCGCGGTCAACTCCGGCTTTCCGTCCGCTCGACGACACGTGAGAGCTCCGCGGTCTCGCGAATGATCTCGAGCGGCTCCACCGCCGTGCCCCCGCCGAAGCGGGACCAGTATCGAGCGGTCGCGGTGACGAAGTCCGGGGCGAGGTAGTCGCGGTTGCCGATCTGCGAGTCGAAGCACGAGAGCAGCGCCAGCTTGCGGTCCAGGAAGCCGTCGATGCTGACGAATCTGGCGGGCTGGAAGTCGACCGTCGCTGAGGGGCTCTGATAGCAGGCGACCGTCCCGACCCGTCGGGTCGCCACCACGGTGGCGTCGTGCACCGCCCGGTGATCCTGGTGACGGTCGTGACGAGAGTGGGTGTAGACGATCGTGGGCTCGACCTCGCGAACGACGTCCTCGATCAGCCGCACGGTGGCGCCGCCGCTGCCGATCTCGGTGTCCACCAGGTCTTTGAGGAAAAGCCGCGCGCCGATCAGCTCGGCCGCCGCGAGCGACTCGTGCTGCCGTCGATCGGCGTCGCCTCCCCTTGCGCCCCGGGAGAGCGTGAGGACGGTGATACGGTCACCGGCGTCGTGATGCGCCGCGAGGATGCCGCCCACGCCGATCTCGACGTCGTCCGGATGCGCCCCGACCGCGAGAACCACCTCGACGGGCTGGGTCGCCTCACGTCGCCTGCGCCGCCCCTCGTCCGCGAGACGGCCCACGACCTCGACGAGCTTCGCGTTGTCCAGAGGCTTCGTGAGGAACTCGTTGGCCTGTGCACGCAGTGCCGACACGGCGTAGTCGACGGAGACGTGCGCCGTGATCACGATGGCCGGCAGCCACGGACGATCGTGTCGGATCGTCTCGAGCATCTCCAGCCCGCCCAGGCCCGGCATCTCGATGTCTGTGATCACGAGGTCTGGTTCGAACGAGTCCGCGGCCTCGATCCCGGCAGCCCCGTCGGTCGCGATCTGGACGATGCACTCCGCGCGCCGCTCCAGCACGGTCTTCATCAGCATCACGAGGTCCTGATCGTCGTCGACGACCAGCACGCGCCTGTGCCCCTCAGCCACCCTGGCCTCCCAACCCTCGCGCACGCGGCGACCTCTAAGCGGAGTATATGGTGCAGGAACTCGGGAACGGAGCGCCGGTACCGCGTTGACGGGATTCGCCAGCGGTCCGGGGCCACAGCCGATCGGGCGAGGCGTCGGCCAGCGCTGGCGCCCCAGGGTCAGATCCGCTCGGCATCGCACCTAGGCTTTGCTGTAGACGCAGGCGATGTAGATGTAGACGCAGGCGATGTAGATGAGGTGTGCGCCGCTGAGGACGGTGAGGCCGCCAAGGCGCTTCATGACCGTGATGTTCTTCGCGCCGTGGGCCCCGAGCTCGTCTCCGGTCGACGCTTCCGACATAGCCCTGACGTGCGCAGTCGTCTCGGCGATCCAGGCCACGGCGCTCGATGCCTACACGGGTTACCGACAGGGCAAACTGTCCGCCGAGCAGTACGCCGGGGCGGTGGACACCATCCCCGAGCAATACGCGGCGCTCACGTTCCAGACCGGCTACGGCCTGCGCGATCTGGTCGCAGCCGCCAGGACCGCGATCAGTGAGACCCCCGCATCCGTCGGCGGGGCCGTGTTCGATCCTTCTGCGCAGCCTTACAGCGGCGCAGCCGATGCCCTGGCGTCGGCGTGCGAGGCGAACCACACCGGCCTGCAGATCGCCGGGCAATACGGGATAGCCCGACCGAAAATCAGACCCCACGGCGAATGGACGCGGGCCTGATCGCCTGTCTCGCGTGCCCGCCCGCGTCACATCGTGCCGCGGGCGGTGCCGAGAGTGGGACGAGGCGTCAGCGCCGCGATCGCGCGGCGCTCACGATTCTCCAACGACGCGGGCGCAGCCAGATCAGCGCTCCGCCGGTGGCCAGAATCAGGGCAACGGCGGTCGCCGGCAGCAGGTCCGACCCGCTCTCGGCCAGTGACCCGCTGGGCGCGCCCGTTCTCGCCGCCGCGGCCGCTGCTGCCGCCGCTGCCGCCTGTGCGGCTGCCGCCTGTGCTGCGGCTGCCTGCGCCGCTGCGATCTGCTCGGGGGTGGGGGTGCTGGCGACGATCCCCGTTCGCGGCCCGCAGCTGGCTGGACGGGTGATCACGTCCGAGTCGAGGGTGACGGCGCCGTTACGAGCCAGGAGCCGCCCATCGATAGTCGCGTTGGTGTTGGCGGTGATCGAGGTCAGAGCCATGATCGTTCCGGCGAAGGTGGAGCCGGTGCCGAGGGTTGCTGACGAGCCGACCTGCCAGAACACGTTGCAGGAGTTCGCACCTCCTGTGAAGGCGACGGTGCTGGCGGACGCAGTGATCAGAGTGCTGGCTGCTTGGAAGATGAAGACGGAGCTCGCGGATCCGTCCAGAGTGACCGTGCCGTTGAGGGCCAGCGCGTTGCCGGAGTAGACGCCCGGGACGAGAGTGCGGCCGGCGAGGTCGATGATGCCGGACTCGTCGGGCGAGCGCCCCGCCGCGTCGTTGTAGGCGGTGGTGAGGTCGGCTTGTGCCTGCTGGGCCTGCGCGTCGGCGGCGTGGATCACTCCGTTGGCGATTACGCCGGGCGGGAAGCCCGTGACCGCGGTTCCCGGGCTGAGCCCGACGTCGCCGTTCTCGACCGTGGTCGCGCCCGTGTTCGTCACGGTGCTGCCGGCGAGGACCTCGTAGCTGTCCGCCGTGCCGAGCCCGACCGCGGCCTGAGTGGACCCGGCGGCGCTGGCCGGTCCGGCACTGCCGAGCACGACGAGGGCAGTCATCCCGGCGATCGCCGTCACCGGCAGAATGACTCGCCATCGGCGCGGCGCATCGGTGGACGAGCGTGCGGCGTGCGTGTGATGTGCCAGAGACATCGGGACCCCGATCGTAGTGCGGTTGAAACCGTCACCAGGGTCCGGGGCAACACTCGGAGGCTAAGTCTGAGTAGACAGTTCTGTCAAGATAGACAGTCCGGTTGCCGGCGCGCAGGTTGCGTCGTCCCTGTCGGATTCCCGATTCCGTCATCAGGCAGGTCGGCCGATGAGAGCGGGGTCATCGTGGTGAGACCGCATCTTCGGCACCAGACGACGGATGAGGCATGCCATCTCGTTCCGAAGACGCGGTCTGGTGTCGGGGAGCGACCCGATTCACCCGGAATCGTTCACCCGGAATCGCCTCGGCAACGCGGCGGGGCGGCAACCCCCGTGCCGCTCGCAGCGGCAAACATGCTGACCAGGGCCGGGGGCGCTGCGAAGGATGGGCGGAGGATGGGGGATTCGAACCCCCGAGGGCTTGCACCCAACACGCTTTCCAAGCGTGCGCCATAGGCCACTAGGCGAATCCTCCGAGCGGTCGATGCGAGAACGACCTCACGGAATCCTACCGGACCGACAGGAGCCCTCCCACCCGGTGTTCCTCGTGCTCGGCAGCGAGATGGCATCGGTCGCTCCGGGGCCGAAACGTACGGTCACGCGATCGGCTCGACCGCGACCATGAGGTCCATGCGGCCGCTCTGCACCACGTCGCCGTTCTGGTTGCGCAGCGTGAGGAGCCGCTCGACGATGCCGTACCGCCCCGATGCGGTGCGCCGGGCCGACAGGATCTCGACCGTGCAGGTGACGGTGTCGCCGATGAAGATCGGCGCGAGGAACTTCCAGTCGTCGACACCCAGCAACGCCACGGCACTGCCCTCGAAGACGCCGGTGCGCGCGATCAGGCCGAGGCACAGGGAGGCTCCGAGCATCCCGTGCACGATGCGCTGCCCGTAGCGCGTCCGTGACGCGAACTCGGCGTCGGTGTGCACCTGGTTGTTGTCGTTCGTCCATGCCGCGAACGACATGACGTCCGCCTCGGTGATGGTCCGGCCCGGCGTGACGAAGGTCTGTCCGGGGTGCAGGTCGTCCAGGTAGAGCGGCATGCTGGCTCCTCTCGGCTCGGCGGATGCCTCCCCGAGCGTAGCGCCGGCGCTGCCAGCCGAGGGCGAGCGGATGGCCGGGCATCCGCATGCCGGTACACTGGTCGAGGCTCCTCGCGTGGCGCCATCCAGGCCAACTCCCCCAGGGCGGAAACGCAGCAAGGGTAACCGGGCTCTGGCGGGTGCGCGAGGGGTCCTTTTTCGTGGGGGAGCGCGTGCCGGGTATGCGGTACGAGCGTGCGTCGCCTCTGGCGTGTCGGTGACCCGTCAACAAGTATGGGAGCAAGCGGTCGCGATCGGTGGCCGGTCTGGAGGCATCCCCGTGGCATCCGCATCGGCTCAGACGAGAGGCGTCGCCAAGACCAGAGGCACCGCAGGTACGGCGCGCGCGAAGGCTGGCGCGACGGCAGCCGGCGGTGATCCGGCACAGGTCGTGGCATCGGCGAGCGCCGTCCGGCCAGAGCGCGCACGCCGCCGCCCGGCGGACGCCTACGACCCGGCGTTCCCTCGTCGCACCGTGCGCGGGCTCGATGCCGGGACCCTGGCGGCTCTGGACGCGTGGTGGCGTGCCGCAAACTATCTCAGCGTCGGTCAGATCTATCTGCTCGACAACCCGCTGCTGCGTCGCTCGCTGACACGCGACGACATCAAGCCCCGGCTCCTCGGTCACTTCGGCACCGTCCCCGGCCTCAACCTGGTCTATGCCCACCTGAACCGCGCGATCCAGGAGCGCGACCTCAACGCCATCTACATCACCGGCCCGGGTCACGGCGGCCCGGGCATGGTCGCCAACGCATACCTCGACGGCACATACTCCGAGATCTACGCCCACATCACACGGGACGAGGACGGGCTGCGCAGGCTGTTCCGGCAGTTCTCGTTTCCGGGTGGCATCCCGAGCCATGTCGCCCCGGAGACCCCAGGCTCCATTCACGAGGGGGGAGAGCTCGGCTACTCGCTTAGCCACGCGTACGGCGCGGCGTTCGACAACCCCGACCTGCTGGTCGCCTGCGTCGTGGGCGACGGCGAGGCAGAGACCGGCCCGCTGGCCACCGGTTGGCACTCGAACAAGTTCGTCGACCCCCGTCACGACGGCGTCGTGCTGCCGATCCTGCACCTCAACGGCTACAAGATCGCCAATCCGACCGTGCTCGCGCGCATCCCGGAGGACGAGCTGCTCGACCTATTCCGCGGGTACGGTCACAAGCCCTACCTGGTCACCGGCGGATTCGACGGCGAAGACCCGATCGAGGTGCACAAGCGCTTCGCCGCCGTGCTCGACCAGGTGCTCAACGACATCGCCGCGATCAAGGCGGATGCCCGGGCCGGGCTGTACGACGCCGCCCCAGGCGACGAGCAGGGCGGTGCCACTCCCGCGTGGCCGATGATGATCCTGCGCACGCCCAAGGGGTGGACGTGTCCGAGGTTCGTCGACGGCGTGCAGATCGAGGGGACATACCGCGCCCACCAGGTGCCGCTCGCGAACGCGCGGGACACGGAGGAGCACACCAGGATCCTCGAGGACTGGATGCGCAGGTACCGTCCCGAGGAGCTGTTCGACGAGAGTGGCGCCCTGGTCGCCCTCGCCACCGAGCTGGCACCGGCGGGTGACCGCCGAATGAGTGCCAACCCGGTCGCCAACGGCGGCCTGCTGCGCAAGGAGCTCTCGCTGCGCGACTTCCGCGACTTCGCCGTCGATGTGCCGTGGCCGGGGGCGACGATCGCCGAGGCCACCAAGGTGCTCGGGCAGTGGCTGGCGAGCGTGATCGAGGACAACCCCACGACCTTCCGCATCTTCGGGCCCGACGAGACGGCGTCCAACCGCCTTGCCCCCGCCGTGTACGAGCACACCGGCAAGCAGTGGAATGCGGAGCTGTGGTCCACCGACGACCATCTGGCACGCGCGGGCCGCGTGATGGAGATGCTCAGCGAGCATCAGTGCGAGGGATGGCTGGAGGGCTACCTGCTCACCGGCCGGCACGGGCTCTTCAACTGCTACGAGGCGTTCATCCACATCGTCGACTCCATGTTCAACCAACACGCCAAGTGGCTGAAGGTGGCGCGGGGGATCCCCTGGCGGAGGCCGATCTCGAGCCTGAACTACCTGCTCTCCAGCCATGTCTGGCGGCAGGATCACAACGGGTTCAGCCATCAGGATCCCGGATTCATCGATCACGTCGTCAACAAGAGCGCGGACGTCGTGCGCGTCTACCTGCCGTTCGACGCGAACACGCTGCTGTCCACGTATGACCACTGCCTGCGATCGGTCGACTATGTGAACGTCGTGGTCGCCGGCAAGCAGCCCTCCGCCAACTGGCTGACGATGGAGCAGGCGATCGCTCACTGCACCCGCGGCCTGGGCATCTTCGACTGGGCCGGCACCGAGGTGGAGGGAAAGGCTCCGGATGTGGTGCTCGCGGCCGCAGGGGACATCCCGACCCTCGAGGTGCTCGCGGCGGCGCAGATCCTGCGCGAGGAGATGCCCGATCTGAAGGTGCGGGTGGTGAACGTCGTCGACCTGATGCGACTGCAGTCGGAGACCGAGCACCCGCACGGTCTCTCCGATCGCGAGTTCGACGCCATCTTCACCGCCGACAAGCCGATCGTCTTCGCCTACCACGGGTATCCGTGGCTCATCCACCGACTCACGTACCGTCGGCACGGGCACGTGAACATCCATGCTCGCGGGTACAAGGAGAACGGCACCACCACCACGCCGTTCGACATGGTGATGATGAACGACCTCGACCGGTACCACCTCGTCATCGACGTGATCGACCGCGTCCCCGGGCTGGCCGAGCGGTACGCCGGGCTGCGCCAGCGGATGCAGGATGCTCGTCTCATCGCCCGCCAGTACACGCGGGAGCACGGCGAGGACATCCCCGAGGTCGCCAACTGGCGCTGGGGCCACGATCAGGACAGCGGTGAGGAGACCGTGGACCTGTCGCGCGACACCGGTGGGGACAACGCGTGAACGCCCGCATCACGTCGGCGCCGGCCGTGTCCGTCGGCCGTCCTCGTGCCAGGCCCCTACCGGTGGTCCGGTGAAGTCGGTCTACATCGCCTCGGCGGAGGGACGCAGCGGCAAGTCGATCGTGGCGCTCGGGGTCGTGGATCTGCTCCTGCGTCAGGGTCGCAGGGTGGGCGTGTTCCGGCCGATAGCGCGGTCGGCGACGGAACGGGACTACGTGCTCGATCTGCTGATCGGGCTCGACGGGGTGAGGACCGACTACGAGCATGCGATCGGCGTGACCTACGACGAGGTGCACGCTGATCCCGATGCTGCGCTCTCGCGCATCATCGACCGGTACAAGACCGTCGAGGCGTCCAGCGAGATCGTCGTCGTCGTCGGCAGCGACTACACCGATGTCGGCACGCCCACGGAGCTCGGGTACAACGCACGGATCGCGGCGAATCTCGGCGCGCCGGTGCTGCTCGTGCTGAGCGGCCGTGTGCACGAGGGCGTCGACGAGCGTCTGGGGCAGGCGGACGCCCGCAGCCCGGCCGAGCTGCGCCAGCTCGGTGAGGTCGCCTCGGCCTCGCTGCGCAGCGAGCACGCGGAGCTGCTCGGCATCGTGGTCAACCGTGCCGACCCGCACGCCCTCACCGCGATCATCGACGCCGTCGCCTCATCGCTGGTCGAGCCGTCATCGCCGCCCTCGCCCCCATCGCCGGTTGAGCCCGTGTCGCCGGTTGAGCCTGTCGAAACCGCGCCCTCGCCCCCATCGCCGGTTGAGCCTGTCGAAACCACGCCCCCGCCCCCTTCGCCGGTTGAGCGCGTCGAAACCGCGCCCTCGCCCCCATCGCCGGTTGAGCGCGTCGAAACCGCGCCCTCGCCCCCATCGCCGGTTGAGCGCGTCGAAACCGCGTCTCTGCCTGCGTCGCCGGTTGAGCGCGTCGAAACCGCGCCCCCGCCCCCTTCGCCGGTTGAGCGCGTCGAAACCGCCCCTCCCGCCGCCTCCGACGCTCTTCGCCCCGCACACGGCGGTGTGGCGGTGTGGGCGCTCCCGGAGGATCCGCTGCTCGTCGCGCCGGCGGTGCGCGCGATCATGGCGTCCGTCGACGGCGAGCTGATTCGCGGCGATCCCGCGCTCCTCGACCGCGAGGCGCTGGGTGTCGTGGTCGCCGCGATGTCGATGGAGAACGTGCTGCCCCGACTGATCGAGGGGTCGATCGTGGTGGTCCCCGGTGATCGCACCGAAGTGCTGCTCGCGGTGCTGCTGGCGAACGCCGCCGGCACCTTCCCCTCGATCGCCGGCATCGTGCTCAACGGCGGTTTCCAGTTGAGCGAGCCGATCACGCGCCTGCTGTCCGGCCTGCGCTCCCCGCTGCCGATCATCAGCTCGCCCTACGGAAGCTACGAGACGACCGTGCGCGTCACCCACACCCGGGGCCGGCTCGCGGCGGACTCCGACCGCAAGCGTCAGACAGCGCTGCAGCTGTTCGCCGACCATGTCGACACGGGACGGCTGCTCGAGGCGCTCGATGTGACCAGGTCGCCGATCGTGACGCCGCTGATGTTCGCCTACGAGCTGGTCGAGCGCGCGCGAAGCGACCGCAGGCGCATCGTGCTGCCCGAGGGGGAGGATGACCGCATTCTGCGCGCTGCCGACATCGTGCTCTCCCGTGACATCGCCGATCTCACGATCCTCGGCGACGAGGCCGCGATCCGTGCCCGAGCGGGCGAGCTCGGCCTGGAGCTGGCCGCCGCCGACATCCTCTCGCCATTCGATCCCGAGCTGCACGAGCGCTTCGCGGACGAGTACGCGCGCCTGCGGGCGCACAAGGGCGTCACGAGGACGCAGGCGGCGGACATCGTGACCGACGTCTCGTACTTCGGCACGATGATGGTGCACCTCGGGCTCGCCGACGGCATGGTGTCGGGTGCGGCGCACACCACCGCGCACACCATCCGCCCGGCGTTCGAGATCATCAAGACGAGGCCGGGGGTCTCGGTGGTGTCCAGCGTCTTCTTCATGGCGCTCGCGGACCGGGTGCTCGTGTACGGGGACTGTGCGGTGATCCCCGATCCGAGCGCCGAGCAGCTCGCCGACATCGCGATCTCGTCGTCGGTCACCGCCCGGCGGTTCGGCATCGAGCCTCGGGTGGCGATGCTGTCGTACTCGACCGGAGACTCCGGCAGCGGCGCCGACGTGGAGAAGGTGCGGAAGGCAACGGCGCTGGTGCGTGCACGCGCCCCCGAGCTGCCGGTGGAGGGGCCGATCCAGTACGACGCGGCGGCGGATGCCGCGGTCGCGCGGGCGAAGATGCCCGGTTCCCCGGTGGCGGGCCGGGCGACCGTGTTCATCTTCCGCGACCTCAACACGGGCAACAACACGTACAAGGCGGTGCAGCGGTCGGCGGGCGCGGTGGCGGTCGGGCCGGTGCTGCAGGGCCTGAACAAGCCGATCAACGACCTGTCTCGCGGGGCGCTGGTCGAGGACATCGTGAACACCATCGCCATCACCGCCATCCAGGCGCAGTAGGCGACGAGCGAAGGCAACCACATGACATCCGTCCTGGTCGTGAACAGCGGCTCGTCGTCGTTCAAGTACCAGCTGATCGACGCGGACGATGAACGGCGACTGGCATCCGGGCTCGTGGAGCGCATCGGCGAGCCAACCGGCCACGCCACCCACGACGTGCCGGACGGGCACTGGGAACGCTCGCTGGAGATCCCGGACCACACGGCGGGCTTCGGCGTGATGCTGGACGCGTTCCGGGAACACGGGCCCAGCCTCGAGACCCACCCGCCGATCGCCGTCGGCCACCGCGTCGTGCACGGTGGTGCCAGGTTCTTCGAGCCGACGCTCGTGACGCCTCTCGTGCTCATCAATATCGAGGACCTGTCAGACCTCGCCCCGCTTCACAATCCGGCCAACGTGGAGGGCATCAAGGCGGCGCAGAAGGCGTTCCCCGAGTTGCCGCACGTCGCCGTGTTCGACACGGCGTTCCACCAGACGATGGCGCCGGATGCCTACACCTACGCGATCGACGCTGAGCTCGCGAGCCGCCTGCGCATCCGTCGCTACGGCTTCCACGGCACCAGTCACAAGTACGTGTCCGGTGCGGCCGCCCGGTTCCTGCAACGTCCCCTCGGCGAGCTCAAGCAGATCGTCCTGCATCTCGGCAATGGGGCCTCCATGACGGCGGTCGACGGCGGCCGCTCGGTCGACACCAGCATGGGCCTGACCCCGCTCGAGGGGTTGGTGATGGGCACCAGGTCGGGCGATGTCGACCCGGCCGTGCTGATCTACCTTCAGCGCAAGACCCGCATCGGCCCCGACGACCTCGATGACCTGCTCAATCAGCGCAGCGGACTGCTCGGGCTGAGCGGACGCAAGGACATGCGCGACGTGATCCGCGCAGCAGACGACGGCGACGAGTCCGCGCGGCTCGCGCTGGAAGTGTACCTGCACCGCATCAGGCACTACATCGGGGCTTACACCTTCGAGCTCGGGCGGGTCGACGACATCGTGTTCACGGCAGGGGTGGGCGAGAACAGCGCCGAGATCAGGGCGCGGTCGCTCGCCGGGCTGGAGCATCACGGCATCGAGGTCGATCCCGACCGCAACGACTCCCGGGTCGGGGGCGTGCGTGTCATCTCGACGGATGCCTCGCGCGTCACCGTGCTGGTCGTGCCGACCGACGAGGAGCTCGAGATCGCCAGGCAGACCCTGTCGGTCGTGGGGTGACGGCGTGGCGGTCGGGGCAGGCGCGAGCGCATCGCCCACCACGCCGCGAGCGCTTCGTCTCGCCGCTGCGAGACCCGTGCCCTCCGACGCAATAGGATGGCCGCGGACTGGGGGCGCGGTCCGGGACGTCTGGAGCGAGGGGGTTCCATGCAGGCGGAGGCAAGAACTGTCGAGCGCAGGCCGACACCCATTGCCGCACGTGTGATGGCGGTCGTCGTCGTCCTCGTGCTGGCATGGCACTTTCTGGCGACGTACACGTGGAACGCCTCGCCCAACGCCATCAGGCAGGCGATCGGGAACTCGACGCTGACGTCGTACATGATCCCGATGTTCGGGCAGAGCTGGTCGGTGTTCGCGCCCAACCCGGGCTCGGTGAATCCGAGCCTGGACGTGCGGGCGATCGTCGAGAGGGACGGGAAGTCCCAGACAACGGACTGGTACAGCCTCACCGATCGATCTGCGAGGAACGACGTGCAGCTGCATCCGATCCCCTCGCGCATGTATCTCAACGACTTCATCCTTGCCAACCGCTATTACGCGTCGGCGCTCGCGATCCCGACGGACGTGCGCAACGAGGCGGGAAAGACGTACGGCGGACCGGTATGGCCGTCGCTGCTGCAGAGGAACATGCTCACCGAGCTGAAGGTGGACTCGAGCCCCACGGTCTCCGCGTTCGTCGACTACGAGCGCACGGTGCTCGGACTGGCCAGCGAGGTCGCCGTGGCGCGCTGGGGGAGCCACGTGAAGCAGGTGCAGGTGCGCGTGCTCAAGACGCCCGTAGTGCCCTTCGCCCAGCGAAATCAGAAGGTCACCCCGGAGGTCTCGTATTTCGTCGACGGCTGGCGCCCGGTGACGCGGGTGCCGGGGGTCGACACCGCGGTCTTCGACTCGATGTTCAAAACGGGGAACCGGTCGTGACGGCGCTGATCTCCACCGCCTGGAGGTGGGTCGTCGATCGCGTCCGCGACGGCGAGCACTGGCTGATCGACTCCCAGCACGCCCGCTACGGCGCCTCGGTGGCCCGCATCGTCTATGGCCTGGTTGTCGTGCTCTTCGTGATCGCGAACTTCGCTCGTCGTCAGTACCTGTGGGGGGCGGCCTCGGGGTGGGACAGGCCGATCCAGCCGTTCAGCGTGTGGGGTTTTCCGTTCACGTTCTACAGCGCGTCGGATCCCGCATGGCTGTTCACCGTGAAGTTCCTGCTGCTCGGGGTCGTCGGCATCGCGCTGCTGGTCGGGTGGCACACCCGCATCGCGGCCATCCTGACCCTCTACCTGTACATCTCGTTGGTGTCGACGAATCCCGTCGCCACCGACCAGACCGACAACGCGCTGCGGATCATCCTGTTCTACTTCGTCTTCGCGGACATGTCGGCCCACTGGTCGCTGGATGCCCGCCGTCGTCGGCGACGCGCGGCGAAGGGGCTGAGACCGCTCCGTGTCGTTCCCGAGTGGTTCTCGAACATCCTCCACAACGGGGCGATCATCGCCGTGGCGCTGCAGATCTTCATCATCTACGTGGTGGCCGGCCTGTCGAAGGTGAAGGGCTCGCAGTGGCAGGACGGCACTGCGGTGTACTACCCGCTGCACCTGCAGTCGCTGACCCCGTGGCCGTGGCTCAGCGACCTGGCGTCATCGAACTCGATCCTCGTGAACGTCGTGACGTATTTCGCCGTGTTCATCCAGCTCTTCTTCCCGTTCCTCCTCCTGGCGAGATGGACGCGAGTGATCGCGCTGGTCGGCATCGTCGGCATGCACGTCGGCATCGGCATCCTGATGGGGCTTCCGCTGTTCTCGATGGCGATGATGGCGGCAGACGGCATCTTCATCCGAGACGCCACGTACGCGCGCATCGAGCGCTATGTCGGCACGAGGGCGATTCCGTGGCTGCGACGGGCGTGGGGGAGGCGGCGTCCGACGCGGCCACCGGAGCGCGGCGCCGAGCCGGTGGACGCGGGACACGAGCCGGCGAACGCAGCCACGTGACGGAGGTCGACGCCGCGGTCGTCGGCAGCGGCCCGAACGGGCTCTCGGCGGCCGTCACGCTCGCCAGGGCAGGCCTGCGGGTGCGCGTCTACGAGGCGGCGCAGACGATCGGCGGCGGCGCGCGCACGGCCGAGCTCACGGTGCCGGGCTTCCGGCACGACGTATGCTCAGCCGTGCATCCGCAGGCGCTCGCGTCGCCGTTCTTCCGGGCGTTCGGGCTCGAGAAGCGCGTGAGCTTCGTCGTGCCGGAGCTCTCCTACGCGCACCCTCTCGACGGCGGGGTGGCGGGGCTCGCGTATCGCGATCTGGGGCGGACCGCGGAGTCCCTTGGCGTCGACGGCGCCGCCTGGCGCCGGCTCCTCGAGCCGCTGCTCGACAGGCTCGACGGCGTGCTCGACTTCACCGGTGGCACGATGCTCAGAGCCCCGCGGGATCCCGTTGCCGCGTTCGAGTTCGCCGTGCGCGCGCTGGCCCAGGGCACGCGCGCCTGGAACGTGGGATTCGCCGGTGGTGTCGCCCCCGCGATGTTGGCCGGGGTCGCCGCGCATGCCGGGGGCGCGTTGCCATCTCTGGGCAGCGCCGGAGCCGGACTGTTGCTGGCGACGCTCGCGCACGCCGGCGGCTGGCCCATACCGGTCGGCGGGTCCCAGGCGATCGTGGACGCCATGGCGGACGATCTGAGGGCGCACGGCGGGGAGATCGTCACCGGTGCCGAGGTGCACGCGTGGGGCGACCTGCCGTCCGCGCAGGCCGTGCTGTTCGACACGTCGCCGCGGGACCTGGTGCGCATTGTCGGCTCTCGCGTGCCCGAGCGGTATCGGCGCCGCATCGAACGCTTCCGCTATGCGAGCGCCGTCGCCAAGGTGGACTTCGCCCTGGACGCCCCGGTGCCGTGGGCGAATCCCGAGGTCGCCGACGCGGGAACGGTGCACCTGGGCGGAACGAGGTCGCAGATCGCCGCGGCCGAGCGCGAGGTCCGCGCGGGGAGGCATCCGGGTTGGCCGTACGCGCTCGTGTCGCAGCCCAGCCGCTTCGACGCGTCGCGGGCACCCGAGGGCAAGCACGTGCTCTGGGCGTACACGCATGTGCCGTTGGGATCGGAGGTGGATCCCACCGAGATGGTGACGGAGCAGATCGAGCGATCCGCTCCCGGGTTCCGGGACGTGGTCATCGCGTCCGCATGGCGATCCGCCGCGCAGATCGAGGAACACAACTCGAACTACGTTGGTGGGGACATCTCCGGCGGAGAAGTGAGTATAGCTCAGCTATTTTGTAGACCGGTCCTCTCGCGGGCCCCCTGGGCCACCCCAATTAGGGGGGTGTACCTGTGCTCGTCCTCCACCCCGCCCGGCCCTTCCGTCCACGGCTTGAACGGCTGGTTTGCTGCCATCGCGGCCCTTCGCGTCACCTTCGGAACGAGGCAGATCCCCGCGCTGGGCGCGTGAACCGGGAACTCTGGGCGCTTGCCTGATCTGTGAATGTGCCGATATTTTCGCGACTGGGGCTTTCCGAGGAGGGAACGGATCGTCCCGGGTGGTGCGACGTAGCGCCGCTCTTGGAAGTCAACACCGGGGGTGAAGGTGTGACACGCTCGCAAAATGTCCATGGTTCTGCTGTCCATGGCTCTACGTTCCGCAAAATCGCTGCGGCATCGACGTCGGTGCTGATCGCGGCGGCGTTCGTCCTGGTCGGGTCCGGTGCCGCCAATGCGGCCCAGATCACGCCGACCGGCAAATCCGAGGGCTACGGGCAGGTGCTGGGGGCGGATCTGCTTGATTCTTCGCTCGCCACCACCGGCACGGCGCACTCGATCTACCCGAACGGACCCGCCACGAGCGCGGATCCGTTCAACGCGTCCGCGCTCGACCTGGCGTCGCTGCAGCTGCAGCTCGTGGGCTCCGGCGTGCAGATCCCGCTGATCGGCACCGCGGACAACCCCGGGCTGCTCGACCTGGGCGAACTCGGCGCGGTGCAGAGCTACGCGTCGTCCGACGAGCCCAACCACTCGATCGCGGCGTCCGGCGTCGTGGGCGACGACGGAGCCATCTCGATCAGTCCCACGGATGACCCGAGCGACATCGGCAACGCGGGCGTCGACCTCACGAGTCTGCTCGCCCAGCTGAACGTCGACGGGCTCACCAACAGCATCGTCGACCAGATGAACCTGCACGTCGGCGCGCTCGCATCTCGTGCAGAGGAGACCAACGGGTCCGACCCGGTCTCCGACTACCGAGTCGCGGACCTGCAGGCGAACATCCACAGCGCCCTCGTCGGAGGAATCACGAGCGGGCTCCAGGGGGCGGTGAACACGGCGGGCACCGACCTCACGGGCGCGCTGAACGGGCTCGTCGGCAACGGGGGCGCGCTGACGTCGCTGGTGGACGCGGTTCCCGACGTCAATGTGCTCGGGCTGGTGAGCGCATCGCTCGGCAACCCGACGGTCTCCGTCAACGTGCCCGACCTCGGCGGCGTCATCGACACCGCGCTCGGTGGCTCCCACGTGGTGGTGAGCGACGACGGCTCGGTCACGATCGACCTCACCACGGGGACCGTCCAGGTCGACTTCGCCAAGCTGGTGAACCCCGACGGCAACGGTCTGAACGGCCTCGGACCGAACACCGATCTGCTCACGCCCGGCACGATCGAGGCGATCACGGCGGGCGTGAACAACGCGCTCGGCAAGATCGTGACGCCGGTCACGAACGCGGTGAGCCAGGCCCTTCAGGGGACGACGCTCACCATCAGCATGGACGTGAACGCGACCCTCTTGCCAGGTGTGAGCATTGGGAACGATGGTCTTCAGGTCATCGACGCCCCGATTCAGATCACCGGCACCCTGGCCGACTTCGTCGGCGGAACGGCTCACGTCGACCTTTCCCACATCGCGCTGCTCCCGGGCCTCGGCCCGGTGGGCCTTCTGCTCAGCGGGGTCGTCAACGGGCTCACCGGGACGCTGACAAATACGATCCTGCCCCCGCTGCTGACGAGTCTCGGCGGCACGATCAACGGCATCCTGTCGGCATCGTCGACCAGCGTGACGGCCGCCCTCAACGGCGTCGTCAACCCGGTGATCGACGCGTTCGACCCGGTGCTGAGCGGCGTGCTGAACCAGATCGTGCAGGTCCGGATCAACGACCAGCCGACGGTCGCCGACGACCCTACGGACGGCGACCTCGGTCCTGACTCGTTCACGGTCCGGGCATTGAGCCTGACGCTCCTGCCGCGGGTGGCGAACTCCGACCTCGCAAAGGTGAGCTTCGCCTCGTCGACGGTTCGCACCTCGGCGATCACGCCCGTGGCGATCACGGCTCCGGAACCGGGCACGACGATCACGGTCTCCGGTCCGGACGGCACGCAGTCCGTCGACGTGACGGGGACCGGCGAGCCGGGTGGCTCGATCTCGGTCACGGCTGGCGGCGTGACCGAGACGACCACCGTCGACGCCACGGGCCACTGGACGGTGACCTTCCCTGACCTCGGCGTCGGCGATTACACGGCGACGGCGACGCAGACGGTGGGAACCGAGCAGACGACCGCCACGACCACCTTCTCCATCGTGGCCGAGGACACCTCGACGTCGACGACGGACTCCACGTCGACCACGACGGGCACGTCCACGACGACGGGCACGGACTCGACGTCGACCACGACGGGCACGTCGACCTCGGCGACGGACTCCACGTCGACGACCACGGGTACGACGGATTCGACCTCGACGACGCCGGGTACGTCGACCTCGGCGACGGATTCGACCTCGACTTCGACGGGTACGGATTCGACGTCGACGACGACGGGCACGTCCACGACGCCGGGTACGTCTACGTCGGCGACGGATTCGACGTCGACTTCGACGGGTACGGATTCGACGTCCACGACGCCGGGTACGTCCACGTCGGCGACGGACTCCACGTCGACGACCACGGGTACGTCGACGACGCCAGGCACGTCGACCTCGGCGACGGACTCCACGTCGACGAGCACGGGTGCGACGGATTCGACGTCGACGACGACGGGCACGTCCACGACGCCGGGCACCTCGACGTCGGCGACGGATTCGACCTCGACGACCACGGGTACGTCCACGACGCCGGGTACGTCGACGTCGGCGACGGATTCGACCTCGACTTCGACGGGTACGGATTCGACGTCCACGACGCCGGGTACGTCGACGTCGGCGACGGACTCCACGTCGACGACCACGGGTACGTCCACGACGCCAGGCACGTCGACCTCGGCCACGGACTCCACGTCGACGACCACGGGCACGTCCACGACGCCGGGCACCTCGACGTCGGCGACGGATTCGACCTCGACTTCGACGGGTACGGATTCGACCTCGACGACGACGGGTACGTCTACGACGCCGGGTACGTCGACATCGGCGACGGACTCCACGTCGGCGAGCACGGGTGCGACGGATTCGACCTCGACCACGACGGGTGCGTCCACGTCGGCGACGGATTCCACGTCGACGACGCAGGGTGCCACGACCTCCGCGAGCACGTCGACATCGACCAGTACGGGCGATTCGACCAGCACGACCGAAGGCACGCAGACGCCGGCATCGAGCGTCAAGTACGCCTCGATCGTGCGGGGAACGGGTGTCACGCAGGTCATCTACGGCACCGGCTTCCAACCGGGTGAGTCGGTGTCGGGGACGCTGCACTCCACCTCCATCCCGCTGGCCGCGACCACCGCGGATCCGAGCGGAAACGTCTCCTGGAATGTTCCGATCGGAGCCGACTTCGAGGTGGGCAGCCACTCCGCAGACCTGATCGGCACCGTCTCCGGTGAGGTGACCGCGGCGAACAACCACACGCAGTTCACCGTGCTGGCCGCGGCGGTCCCGTCCGGCGGTTCCGGCTCGACCGGCGGCACCGGCCTCGCCTCCACCGGCAGCGATCTCGGATGGGCACCGCCGGCCCTGCTGGCCCTGTTCATCGCGGGAGGCGGTGCACTGCTCATCGCTCGCCGCAAGAGGGTCAAGGAGTCCTGATCCGCTGATGATGATCGCCCCGCCCGGGAGTCCCGGACGGGGCGATCATCGCGCGGCGTCGCGTCGCGAGGGGCTCCGGAGTTCTCCACAGCGCCCGATCCTCTGTCAGACCCCACGACTACCATTGACCCGTGGTCACCGCCCTGTATCGCCGCTATCGGCCCGAGACGTTCGCCGAGATGATCGGCCAGTCTCAGGTGACCGATCCGCTGATGACGGCGCTGCGCACCAACCGGGTGAATCACGCCTATCTGTTCAGTGGCCCACGCGGCTGTGGCAAGACCACGAGCGCGCGCATCCTGGCCCGCTGTCTCAACTGCGCCGAGGGCCCCACCGACACCCCGTGCGGCGTGTGCCCGAGCTGCGTCGAGCTGGGTCGCGACGGCGGCGGATCGCTCGACGTGGTCGAGATCGACGCCGCCAGCCACAACGGCGTCGACGACGCGCGCGACCTGCGCGAGCGCGCGGTGTTCGCCCCGGCCCGCGACCGCTACAAGATCTTCATCCTCGACGAGGCGCACATGGTGACGCCGCAG
>NZ_DASWPB010000110.1:0-59226 GCF_036404185.1 Lacisediminihabitans sp.
GGCCGAGATCGCCAGTCAGCTGGAGTTCGTCTTCGAGACCCTGCGCGGCTACGGGCTTGCGGACTTCTATCTGGAGCTCTCCACCCGCGATCCCGCCAAGTCGGTCGGCTCGGACGAGGCGTGGGCGGATGCGACGGAGACGCTCCGTCAGGTGGGCATCGAGTCCGGCCTCGAGCTCGTCGACGATCCGGGCGGCGCCGCCTTCTACGGGCCGAAGATCTCCGTGCAGGCGCGGGATGCGATCGGCCGCACCTGGCAGCTGTCCACCGTGCAGCTCGACTTCAACCAGCCGGAGCGCTTCGAGCTCGAGTACACGGCTGCGGACGGCACCAGGCAGCGGCCCGTGATGATCCACCGGGCCCTCCTCGGCTCGATCGAGCGCTTCTTCGCCATCCTGCTCGAGCACTACGCCGGTGCGTTCCCGGTCTGGCTGTCCCCGGTGCAGGTCGTGGGCATCCCGGTCGCGGACGAGTACGGCGACTATCTCGACGGCGTCATCGACCAGCTGAGGTCCAGGGGCGTCCGAGCGGAGGTGGACCACTCCAGCGATCGCATGCCGAAGAAGATCCGCACCCACACCAAGGCCAAGGTGCCGTATCAGCTCATCGCCGGCGAGGAGGATCGTGCCGCCGGTGCGGTGAGCTTCCGGTTCAGGGACGGCACCCAGGAGAACGGCATCCCGGTCGCGGAGGCCATCGAGAGGATCACCACGGCGATCGCCACCAAGGCGCAGGTCTGACGGTGGTTGATTTTCCCGGTGCCGGCGAGTTCTCGGGTCTTCCCGTCGAGTCCTCCGCCGAGTTCGCGGCGGTCCCGGATGCCTTTCAGCGGCTGTGGACCCCTCATCGGCTGGTCTACATCGAGGCGGGTCCGGAGCCGCATGTCGCCGAGTGCCCGTTCTGTGCCGCTCCGTCGATGAGCGACGAGAAGGCGCTCATCGTGGCGCGCGGCGAGCACTGCTACGTGCTGCTCAATCTGTTCCCCTACAACTCCGGGCACCTGCTCGTGTGCCCGTATCGCCACGTTGCGACGTATGACGAGGCGACCCCTGAGGAGGTCGGCGAGATGGCGAGCCTCACCCAGGAGGCGATGCGGGTGCTGAGCGCGACCTCGCGCTGCGACGGGTTCAACATCGGGATGAACCAGGGAAGGATCGCCGGCGCCGGCATCGCGGCGCACCTGCACCAGCACATCGTCCCGCGGTGGGCCACCGACTCGAACTTCTTCCCGATCATCGCCGGGACGAAGGCCGTCCCGCGACTGCTCGGGGAGGTGCGCGCGGAGGTGGCCGCCGCCTGGCCGCCGCGTCGCCGCGACCGGCCGCCCGTCCGTCCGGAATAGAATGAGACCCGTCCCGCGAACGCGCGCAGGGACGGCAGAGAGGCGATTGTGACAGAGACCGGAACCACCGTTGGCGACGAGACGAACGTGCTGGGGTCCAGCCGCGTCAAGCGTGGCCTGGCAGAGATGCTCAAGGGCGGCGTCATCATGGACGTCGTGACCGCCGAGCAGGCCAAGATCGCCGAGGACGCCGGCGCCGTCGCCGTCATGGCACTCGAGCGAGTGCCAGCGGACATCCGCTCCCAGGGCGGCGTCGCCCGGATGAGCGACCCCGACCTCATCGACGGCATCATCGAGGCCGTCTCCATCCCCGTCATGGCCAAGGCCCGCATCGGGCACTTCGTCGAGGCCCAGGTGCTGCAGGCGCTCAAGGTGGACTACATCGACGAGTCCGAGGTGCTCAGCCCCGCCGACTACGTCAACCACATCGACAAGTGGCCGTTCACCGTGCCGTTCGTCTGCGGGGCGACCAACCTCGGTGAGGCGCTCCGGCGCATCAACGAGGGTGCCGCCATGATCCGCTCCAAGGGCGAGGCGGGGACGGGAGACGTCTCGGAGGCGACCAAGCACATCCGCACCATCAAGTCGGAGATCGCGGCCCTCTCCGCGAAGACGCACGACGAGCTCTACGTCGCGGCGAAGGAGCTGCAGGCGCCGTACGAGCTCGTTCTCGAGGTGGCCAGGACGGGCACGCTGCCCGTGGTGCTGTTCACCGCGGGCGGCGTCGCGACCCCGGCGGACGCCGCGCTCATGATGCAGCTCGGCGCTGACGGCGTGTTCGTCGGCTCCGGCATCTTCAAGTCGGGGGATCCGGCCAAGCGCGCCGCGGCGATCGTCAAGGCCACCACCTTCTTCGACGACCCGGCGATCGTGGCGGAGGCCTCGAGGGGACTGGGCGAGGCGATGGTCGGCATCAACGTCTCCGATCTGCCCGCGCCGCACCGCCTCGCCGAGCGTGGCTGGTAGCCTGCCGCCGGTCGGCGTTCTCGCCCTCCAGGGCGACTTCCGCGAGCACCTCGCGGTGCTTGCGGGGCTGGGCGCGGACGCCAGGCCGATCCGACGCGCCGAGGAGCTCGCGGAGGTCGAGGGGCTCGTGATCCCCGGCGGAGAGTCCACGGTCATGGACAAGCTGTCACGAGCGTTCGGGCTCGCGGAGCCGCTGATCGCGGCGATCGGCTCCGGGATGCCCGTCTACGGCACCTGCGCGGGTCTCATCATGATCGCCGATTGCGTGCTGGACGCGATCGAGGGCCAGCAAAGCCTCGGCGGCCTGGACATCGCGGTACGGCGCAACGCCTTCGGCTCCCAGCTGGACTCCTTCGAGACCGACCTCGACGTCCCCGCGTTGGGCGACCCTCCCATGCACGCCGTGTTCATCCGCGCGCCCATCGTCGAGCGGCTGGGTGCCGACGTGACCGCCCTGGCCAGCCTGGACGACGGCCGAGTGGTCGCCGTCGAGCAGGGCGCGATGATCGGCACCTCGTTCCACCCGGAGATGACGGGTGACACGCGCTTTCACGAATACTTCCTCGACAAGGTGCGCGGCCGGGCCTGACCGGCGATTCGTCGGGGCACGGCGAGCGGCGACGGGAAGGCGCCCGGGCCCTGGTTAGAATGTTCAGCATGTCAGGCCACTCCAAATGGGCAACCACCAAGCACCAAAAAGCAGTCAAAGACTCGCGGCGTGCCAAGTCGTTCGCCAAGCTCATCAAGAACATCGAAGTCGCGGCGAAGCTGGGCGGCGCCGATCTGTCGGGCAACCCGACCCTCGTCGACGCCATCCAGAAGGCGAAGAAGACCTCGGTGCCGAACTCGAACATCGATTCCGCGGTCAAGCGCGGGTCTGGGCAGCTCGGTGAGGCGGTCGACTACCAGACCATCATCTACGAGGGCTACGCGGCGGGCGGCGTCGCCCTGTTGATCGAGTGCCTCACCGACAACAAGAACCGCGCCGCCGCCGACGTGCGCACCGTGATGACCCGCAACGGCGGCACCATGGGCGACCCGGGAAGCGTCGCATACAACTTCAGCCGCAAGGGCGTGGTCTCCGTGACGAAGACCGACGGGGTCACCGAGGACGACATCCTCGCCGCCGTCCTGGATGCGGGGGCCGAGGAGGTCAACGACCGCGGCGCCGGGTTCGAGATCGTCACGGAGCCGCAGGACCTGGTCAAGGCCCGCACGGCCCTTCAGGACGCCGGGATCGACTACGACTCCGCGGACATCGAGTTCGTTCCGGGGCTGACCATCGAGGTCGACCTCGAGACGGCCCGCAAGGTCTTCCGCCTCATCGACGCCCTCGACGACAACGACGACGTGCAGAACGTCTACGGCAATTTCGAGGTGCCGGCCGACGTGCAGGCCGCGCTCGACGACGAGGAATAGCCCGTCGCCGTGGCCTCGTTCCGGGTGCTCGGCATCGATCCCGGACTCACGCGCTGCGGTGTCGGCATCGTCGACGTCACGGCGAGCCGCGCGGCGACCCTCGTGGAGGTGACCGTCGTCCGCACCCCCAGCGGCATGGCGCTCGAGCAGCGTCTGCTGCTGGTGGGGGACGAGATCGAACGGCTGCTCGACCTCCACCGGCCGGACGCGGTCGCGATCGAGCGGGTATTCGCCCAGCACAACGTCCGGACGGTCATGGGGGTGGCCCAGATCAGCGGCGTCGCCCTGCACCTGGCGGCGAAGCGCGGCCTGCCCGTCGGGCTGCACACCCCCTCTGAGGTCAAGGCGGCGATCACGGGTTACGGTGCCGCCGACAAGAAGCAGGTGGGGACCATGGTGGCCAGGGTGCTGGGACTCGCCGAGGTGCCGAAGCCGGCCGATGCCGCGGACGCCCTCGCCATCGCGATCTGTCATGCCTGGAGGCGCGGGGCACCCGTCGCCGCCGCGACGGGAACCCTGACGCCCGCCCAGGCGGCGTGGCTCGCCGCGGAGCGTTCCGCCGGCACGTCGGCGGCCGACCGTAGGCTAACCCCATGATCTCTTCGGTGCGCGGTATTGTGCTCGGTGTCGCGGGCACGACCGCGGTGATCGAGGTCGGGGGAGTCGGGTTGTCGGTGACGGTCACCCCGGCGCATGCGATGTCGCTGCGGGTCGGCTCAGAGGCGACGGTGCGGACCGCCCTCATCGTCCGGGAGGACGATCTCTCCCTGTTCGGCTTCGTCGACGCCGACGAGCTGGCCGTGTTCGACCTCCTGCGCGGCGTCACCGGGGTCGGCCCGAAGTCGGCGATGGGCGTGCTCGCGGCCATGAGTCCCGGCCAGATCGCCGCGGCGATCGCCACAGAGGACGACGCCGCGTTCCGCAAGGTCTCCGGCATCGGCCCGAAGACCGCGAAGCTCATCGTCCTGTCCCTCACGGGTAAGGTGCACGTGGCGCCGACCGCGGTGGGCGGCAGGCCGGCGGAGACCTCCGTGAGCGAGAGTGTGCTCGTCGCCCTGATCGGCCTCGGCTGGTCCGACCGCGTCGCCTCGCAGGCGGTCGAGGAGGCTCTCGCCTCCGCCTCCGCCGAGGAGTCCACGGCCGTTCCTGCCCTGCTCCGCCTCGCGCTGTCCCGGCTCGGCCCTCAGCAGGCCAGCCCGATCGGCTCCGGTGCCCGATGAGCGGCATCGACGACCCGTCCGCCCTGATCGTGCGGCCGACCCCGGAATCGGATGCCGAGCTCGCCTTCGAGGGTGCGCTCCGGCCGAAGACCCTGGCCGAGTTCATCGGCCAGGCCAAGGTGCGGGCCCAACTGCAACTGCTTCTCGATGCCGCGAGGATCCAGAACCGCACGCCGGATCACATCCTGCTCGCCGGTCCTCCCGGTCTCGGCAAGACGACGCTGGCGATGATCGTGGCCCAGGAGAGCGGCCGGCCGCTGCGGATGTCGAGCGGGCCGGCCATCCAGCACGCCGGTGATCTCGCCGCCGTGCTCTCCTCTCTCGTCCCGGGGGAGATCCTCTTCATCGACGAGATCCACCGCATGGCGCGCTCGGCGGAGGAGATGCTGTACCTCGCGATGGAGGACTTCCGCATCGACATCATGGTCGGCAAGGGCGCCGGTGCGACCTCCATCCCTCTCGATCTGGCGCCGTTCACCCTCGTCGGGGCGACGACACGCTCCGGGCTGCTGCCGAACCCGTTGCGCGACCGATTCGGGTTCACCGCCCACCTGGAGTTCTACGCGGAGGCGGAGCTCGAACAGGTGCTCACCCGCGCGGCCGCTCTGCTCGATCTCGCGGTCGACCGGGAAGCCCTTGCCGAGATCGCCGGCCGGTGCAGGGGCACCCCGAGGATCGCCAACCGCCTGCTGCGCCGGGTCCGCGACTACTCCCTCGTCCACGACTCCGACGGCATCGAGGCCGTGCATGCCGCCCTCGAGCTCTACGACGTGGATGCCCTGGGCCTCGACCGGCTCGATCGCGCTGTCATGGAGATCATCCTCACCCGTTTCGACGGGGGCCCGGTCGGTCTCGGCACGCTCGCCGTCTCCGTCGGGGAGGAGGCGGAGACCATCGAATCGGTCGTCGAACCCTTCCTCGTCCGGATCGGGCTGCTGACCCGTACGCCGCGAGGCCGGGTGGCCACCCGCACGGCCTGGAAGCATTTTGGGCTCGCCAAGGCCGACGGGAGCCTGTTCGGCGATGACCTATAATTCAAGCTGGTCTCACAGCACGCGGGGCTAGACTCCCAGCGTTCCCCACCCAGCGTTCCCCGGAAGGTCCTTTCACCCATGCCAGACATCACCCTCATCCTCATCGCGGTAGCGCTGGTTCTGTTTGTGTTCTTCCAGTTCCGCACCTCGCGCAAGCGTGCCAAGGAGACCGCCGCCCGCCAGGCCGCGATCGGGCCCGGTGTTGAGATCATGACCAACTACGGCCTCTACGGCACGGTCATCTCCATCGATGAGGACACCAACGTCGCCCTCATCGAGAGCACCCCTGGCACCGTCCTGAAGATCCACCGCCAGACGATCCTCAAGGTCGTCGAGGAGGAGACCCCCGTGGTCGAGGAGGAGCCGACGCAGACGGCGCAGCTCAACCAGGACAACGCCATCGTCGCCGGAGAGCCGGAGTTCGGCGAGCGGATCGACCCGTCCGAGACCAAGCCGGCCAGCAGGTCCAGCAAAAAGTCCGGCGAGTAACCACTACCCTGAAGTGTGCCCACGTGCGACCCGCACGTGAGGCCTTCAGCATGTCCGTGGTCTGATCCGCGGCGCGCGCAGAGAAAGCTGAGTTCGCTTTGGCAAGAACGACCCCGGTCAAGAGGGCACTGAGGTCGCTGACCTGGCTCCTGGTCATCGTCGCAGCGTTGGCCGCGCTCAACGGCTACGCGGCCATCTTCGACAAGGGGTCTTGGGCGCCGAAGCTCGCGCTCGACCTCGAGGGCGGCACCGAGATCATCCTGAGCCCCCAGGTCGCGGCGGGACACGCGGCTCCCACCGCCCAGCAGCTCGATCAGGCCGTCGCGATCATCCGCCAGCGCATCGACGCCAGCGGCGTGTCCGAGGCGGAGATCAACACCCAGGGCAGCCAGAACGTCGTCGTCTCCATCCCCGGCATCCCCGACCAGGCCACCATCGACAGGATCGAGTCTTCCGCGAAGCTCGAGTTCCGTCCGGTCCTGCAGTCGGATGCCGCGCCGGTCAGCTCCGTCGGCGGGAAGTCGGCCACCCCGACCCCGAGCCCGTCCGACTTCAGCACGCTGCCGGCGACGCCGAGCACCAAGCCGACCAACGCGAGCGACGAGGCCTACGTGACCCCGCGGCTCGCCGCAGAGTTCGCGGCCTTCAACTGCGACCAGGTGGACAGCGTCGGTGCCAACGTCGCCGACCCGAAGAAGCCGCTCATCACCTGCGACGACTCGTCGACGTACAAGTACATCCTCGGACCGGTGGAGGTCGCTGGCGAGACGATCAGCGACGCCACGAACGGGCTCGTCTCCAACAGCCAGGGCATCAGCACCGGTCAGTGGGCGGTCAACATCGTCTTCAATTCGAAGGGCACCAAGGAGTTCGCCGACGTGACGAGGAGGCTGAACGCCCTCACCGGCGTGCAGAACCAGTTCGCCATCGTGCTCGACGGCCGGATCATCTCCGCGCCGACGACGAACGCGGTGATCACCGATGGCAAGCCGCAGATCACCGGATCCTTCACCCAGGCCAGCTCGAAGACGCTCGCGGATCAGCTGAAGTTCGGTGCACTGCCGATCGGGTTCAAGGTCCAGAGCAACGACACCATCACCGCCTCGCTCGGCAGCACCCAGCTGCAGAGCGGACTGCTCGCCGGGCTCATCGGCCTGATCCTCGTGGTGCTCTACTCCGTGCTCCAGTACCGCTCCCTGGCCTCGGTCACCATCGCCTCGCTGGTCGTCGCGGCGGCGCTCACCTATCTCATCGTCCTCGTCCTCTCCTGGCACGAAGGGTTCCGGCTGTCTCTGGCGGGTGTTGCGGGCCTCATCGTGGCCATCGGCATCACCGCGGACTCCTTCATCGTCTACTTCGAGCGGATACGCGACGAGCTGCGCGACGGACGAGGTCTTGAGTCCGCCGTCGGTGCGGGCTGGAAGCGGGCCATCCGGACGATCATCGCGTCCGACTCGGTCAACTTCCTCGCCGCGGCGACCCTCTTCGTGGTGGCCGTCGGCAACGTCAAGGGCTTCGCGCTCACGCTCGGGCTCACGACGATCGTCGACCTCGTTGTCGTCTCGCTGTTCACGCATCCGATGCTGCAGCTCATCGCGCGCAATCCCTTCTTCAGCGAGGGACACCGGTTCAGCGGACTCGACCCGAAGGCGCTCGGCGCGATCTATCGGGGCCGCGCGACCTTCCGAGAGCCCGTCGGCGTCTCGGCGAACAAGAGGGCCGCCGTGAGCCGCGAGGCGCAGAAGCGCCAGACCATCGCCGAGCGCAAGGCCGCCGAGGCCGCCGGAGAATCCACCAGCCGCAGCAAGGGGAAGGACTCCTGATGGCCAGCTTTTCCCAGTTCGGCAACGATCTCTACACGGGCAAGCGCTCGTACAACATCATTGGGCGCCGCAGGATCTGGTACACGGTCTCCGCGGTGCTCGTCCTCATCGTGATCCTGGTTCCGATCTTCCGGGGCGGGTTCGTCTTCGGCATCGAGTTCCGCGGGGGATCGCAGTTTCAGATCTCCGACACCAAGAACCTCGACCAGACCTTCGCGGGGGACACCGTGACCGCCGTCGTCCCCGGTGCCGACCCGCGGGTGACCGTTGTCGGCAACGACTCCGTGCGCATCCAGACGGACCAGCTCACGGATGCCCAGAGCGTGGCCGTCACGAACGCCATCGCGAAGGCGTATCACGTGGACACCAAGGAGGTGACGACCTCGTTCATCGGCGCGACCTGGGGCCAGGACATCACCAGGCAGGCCATCACGGGCCTGGTGATCTTCGTCATCCTCGCCACCATCGGCATGGCGCTCTACTTCCGCACCTGGAAGATGTCCGCGGCCGCGCTCGTCTCGCTGATCCACGACCTCGTGATCACCGCGGGCGTCTACGGCGTGTTCCGCATCGAGGTGACCCCTGCCGCCGTGATCGGCTTCCTGACGATCCTCGGCTACTCCCTGTACGACACGGTCGTCGTGTTCGACAAGATCCGTGAGACGACGGGCGAGGACGGCGAAAAATCCCGCCGCACCTTCGGGGAGTCGGTGAACCTCGCCGTGAACCAGACGCTGGTCAGGTCCATCAACACCTCCGTGGTGGCGATCCTCCCCGTCGGGGCGATCCTCTTCATCGGCGCCTTCATCCTGGGTGCAGGCACCCTGCGCGACATCTCCCTCGCGCTCTTCATCGGCATCATCGTCGGCACCTACTCCACGATCTTCATCGCGGCCCCGGTGTACGCGCACCTGCGCGCCGGCGAGGACGCGGTGAAGAAGCGGGACAAACGTGCCCTGGCGGCCCGCGAGGCGAGCCTCACCAGCTAGGGCGTCGACGGCCTAGAATATCGACGACCAGCGGGCGGGAATTTCGACATGGATGCATCCTCGGCGGTGACCGGGGCGGAAGCCCTCGAGCTGACGCACGACGGCGCCTGGCTGATGGACGTCCGCGAGCCGGTCGAGTGGGAGATCGGTCACGCGCCTCAGGCGCATCTGCTCCCGATGTCGACCATCACCGAGCGTCTGGGCGAGGTGCCCACCGGCCGACGGCTGCTCGTGATCTGCCACTCGGGGGCGCGTTCGCTCCGGGTCGCCGAGTGGCTGCGGGACGCCGGCTACGACGCGGTCAACGTCAGCGGGGGAATGGTCGCCTGGGCGGACGCGGGGGGCGAGCTGGCCGCCGACGGCCCGGCGGAGCCCCGTGTCGACTGATCGTCCGGCTGGGCGGGCTCGCGCCCTCAGCGAACCCCGGATCCTCCTCTCCGGCGCGGTGATAGTTTTGCCTAGGGAGGAGGAGCGATGACCGAGACCATACCGTCCAGTGCGGGAGCGCCGACCGGCGCCTCCCTGCGTGCGCTTCTGCCCCGTCTGTTCTCGAAGGCTCAGCCGGCGGGAGCCGTGGATCGGCTGATCAAGACGGCGAAACTGCATCATCCGAAGGCGGACGTCTCGATCATCGAGCGCGCCTATGCGACCGCGGAGGCCGCGCACCGCGGCCAGTTCCGGCAGAGCGGTGAGCCGTACATCACGCATCCCGTCGCCGTCGCGCAGATCCTCGCCGACCTGGGAATCGGGCCGAAGACCCTCGCGGCCGCGCTGCTGCACGACACCGTCGAAGACACGGACTACACCCTCGATCACCTCCGCGACGACTTCGGGGACGAGATCGCCATGCTCGTCGACGGCGTGACCAAGCTCGACAAGCTCAAGTACGGGGACAGCGCCCAGGCCGAGACGGTGCGCAAGATGGTCGTCGCCATGTCGAAGGACATTCGCGTGCTGGTCATCAAGCTCGCCGACCGTCTGCACAACGCCCGCACCTGGGGTTTCGTGCCGGAGGAGTCCTCGCGGCGCAAGGCCCAGGAGACGCTCGAGATCTACGCCCCGCTCGCCCATCGTCTCGGCATCCAGACCATCAAGTGGGAACTGGAGGATCTGTCCTTCGCGGTGCTCTACCCGAAGCTGTACGTCGAGATCGAGAACCTCGTCAAGCAGCGCACCCCGCAGCGCGAGGAATTCGTCCAGCAGGTCATCGACGCGGTCAACAACGATCTGAAGGCGTCGAAGATCAAGGGCAAGGTCGTCGGCCGGCCCAAGCAGTACTACTCGATCTATCAGAAGATGATCGTGCGCGGTCGCGAGTTCGACGAGATCTACGATCTCGTGGGCATCCGGGTGCTCGTGGGCTCCGTGCGCGACTGCTACGCCGTTCTCGGGTTCATCCACGCCAGGTGGAATCCGATCCCCGGGCGGTTCAAGGACTACATCGCCACCCCGAAGTTCAATCTGTACCAGTCGCTACACACGACGGTGATCGGTCCGAAGGGCCGGGCCGTGGAGATCCAGATCCGCACGGACGAGATGCATCAGCGCGCGGAGTTCGGCGTCGCGGCGCACTGGAAGTACAAGGAGCGGGTCAACGGCGGCAAGGGCACGGGAGACATCGCCGACGACGGCGACATGGCCTGGCTCGCCCACATCACCGACTGGCAGGCGGAGACGGCGGACCCGAACGAGTTCCTCGACAGCCTGCGGTTCGAGATCGGGGCCAAGGAGGTCTACGTCTTCACGCCCCAGGGCAAGGTGATCGGCCTGCCGGCGGGCGCGACACCGGTCGATTTCGCCTACGCGGTGCACACCGAGGTCGGCCACCGCACCATGGGGTCGAAGGTGAATGGGCGCCTGGTGCCCCTGGAGAGCACCTTGAACAGCGGCGACGTGGTCGAGATCTTCACCTCGAAGAACCCGGATGCCGGCCCGAGCCAGGGCTGGTTGAACTTCGTCAAGAGCCCGAGGGCGCGCAACAAGATCCGCCAGTGGTTCACCAAGGAGCGCCGGGACGAGGCCATCGAGCAGGGCAAGGATGCGATCGCCCGCGCGATGCGCAAGCAGAACCTTCCGCTGCAGAAGCTCATCAATCAGGACTCGTTCAGCGAGGTCGCCTCGCAGATGCGGTTCGAGGACATCTCGGCCCTCTACGCCGCCGTCGGTGAGGGCCACGTCTCCACCCAGTCCGTGATCGAGAAGGTGCTCTCCTCGTTGCGCAGCGAGGCGGAGAACGACGACGCGGACATGCCGTTCCCGTCGCGGGTGCGCGGCAAGCAGCTGCGCAACAGTGACTCTGGCGTGCTCGTGCGCGGGGCTCCGGACATCCTGGTCAAGCTCGCGAAGTGCTGCACGCCGGTTCCCGGCGACAAGATCGTCGGCTTCGTCACCCGCGGCGCCGGCGTCTCGGTCCACCAGGCCGACTGCCACAACGTCGCCTCGCTGCTCAAGGAGCCGGAGCGGATGATCGACGTCGAGTGGGCGCCGACCTCCTCGAGCGTCTTCCTCGTGCAGATCCAGGTCGAGGCCCTCGACCGGGCCGGGCTGCTGTCGGACGTCACGCGGGTGCTCTCGGAGAGCCACGTGAACATCCTGTCGGCCACCGTCTCCACGTCGAGCGACCGGCTCGCGCTCAGCCGGTTCGTCTTCGAGATGGGGGACACCACCCACCTGGATGCGGTCCTCAATGCCGTGCGGCGCATCGACACCGTCTACGACGTCTACCGGGTGAGCGGCGGCTAGGCCTCCCCTCCGACCCCGTCGCCCCCGATGGCGGATCGCAGGCGGCTGGCCGCCAGCCGTTTGCCCGGCAGGTTCCTCCGGCGTTCCAGCATGCTCAGGCAGGAGGCCAGGTCGAACCGGCCGAGTTCCCCGAGCCCGGCCACCAGCCGTCGCTCCTCCGCCCCGAAGGCCGGGCTGAACCGGGCGAGATCGACCGCGGTGCGCAACGGGTTCGTCGACCGCAGGCCGGAGTAGGCGATCAGGTCTCCCTCGTCGATGACGACCTCCCTGATGACGGCGCGGCGCGGACCGACCTGGCTCACCCTGGCGCCGATGTCGGTGCAGAGCTGGTGGACGGGCGGCGGCCGGTCGAGTGCTCCGAGAACCCAGGCCGCGCTCCGCTGTTCGGCGATCAACCGGCCGGGCAGTGAGGCGAACAGGGCCATCGCCCTGGTCGCCGGCCGTTCCAGCTCGTCGATCGGGCTGAAGCAGGCGTCGACCGCGTACACCTCCCCGTCGAGGCGAGCGGCCTGCAACTCGGCCGCCGGGAGGTCGTGGCGGGAGAGGACGGGCGGCAATCGGTGCGGCATGCCGCCATCCTGCCCGGTGCCATCGACTGCCGTCGGCCGCGGCGACGATCTGTGGAGACCGCCGGCCCGGGACCGCCGGGGGAGGGTTAAGCGTGGTACTCAAGGTAGGCAGCCGGGTGCGCCCGGCTGCTGAGGCAGAATTGATTGGGTGAGTGTCGTGCTTCGCCCCTGGGCCGGTCGGGATGCTTCAGCGCTGATGGCGGCGACTCGGAGCGCACCCGACCTGGCGATTCAGCTCGGTGGTGCCGATCTATCGAACCTGCGTGCCGCAGAAGCGTTCATCGAGCAGTCGCTGGGATCCGACGAGCAGGTGAAGAACTGGGCCGTCGTCGAGGACGGCATCGCCGTCGGCAATGTCGGCGCTTCCGCGATCGAGTTTCGGCACGAGACGGCGTGGATGTATTACTGGCTCTCGCCGGTTGCGCGCGGAAAAGGGTATGCGACGGGTGCGCTCGTCTCGGTGTGCAACTGGGCCTTCGATAACGGACTGTATCGACTCGAGCTGGGGCACCGGGTGAACAACCCTGCCTCCTGCCGGGTGGCGATCGCCGCGGGGTTCCGAACTGAGGGTATCCAGCGGGAGAAACTCCGCTATGGCAGCGCCCGCTATGACGTCGAGGCGCACGCTCGCCTGGTCACCGATCCCGGTCCCGCGGCCACCGTTGCCTTGATGTCTCTGTCGGAGTGAGGCGCGAGGCCTGAATAATCCAGGTTAGCCGCCGATCGCCTTGAGCCAGGCCCTCCTGGCCGCCAGCGCCTCCTCGGCGTCCTTGACCTTCTTGGCGTCTCCGGTGGTCTTCGCGGTCTCGAGCTCGCGTTCGAGCTTCGCGATGGCATCCTGAAGCTGGCCGGCCAGGCCCTCCGCCCTGGCGATGCGCTCTGGATTGCTCTTCTGCCAGTGCTCCTCGTCGAGCTTGCGGACGGCGGTCTCGACGCGGCGCAGGCGGTCCTCGATGGGCTTGACCTTGTCGCGCGGCACCTTCCCGATGGCGTCCCAGCGACGCTGGATCGACAGGAGCCTGTCCTTCGCCACCACCCGGTCGGTCTCGGTGAGGAGCGGCTCCGCCTCGGTCAGGAGGGCGAGCTTCTGCTCGAGGTTCGCGGTGAACTCCTCGTTGTCGATCTTCTCGACCTCGGACTTCGCGGCGTAGAGTGCGTCTCCGGCCGCCTTGAACCGCGCCCACAGCGCGTCGTCGAACTTCTTACCGGCGCGCCCCGCGGCCTTCCACTCCTCGAGCAGCGAGCGGTAGGCGGGGATGCCGTCGAGCCCCGTGGGGACGAGCGCCTCCGCCTTGGCGGCCAGGTCCTGCTTCGTGTTGCGGGCATCCTTGTGGACGGAGTCCAGCTCGGCGAAGAAGGCCTTGCGGTGGGTCTCGATGGTCGTCCGAGCCGCCCTGAAGCGCTTCCACAGCTCGTTGCTCTCGCTCTTGGGAAGTCGAGGACCGTCCTGCTGGTGCTTCTGCCAGCGGGCGAAGAGGTCGTCGAGGGTGGCGCTGACCTGCTTCCACTGCGCCTTGGCCGGGTCCTGTGCCGCGAGGTTCTCCGCCTCGACGACGAGGGCCTCCCTCTCCGCGAGGGCCGCCTCCGAGGCGGCCTTCGCCTCCGCGGTCTGCTTCTCGGTGAGCTCTCCGACGGCGCCGTCGAGGGCATCCAGACGCCGGCCGAGCGCGGCCAGATCGCCGACCGCGTTGGCCGAGCCGATCGTGGCCTTGAGCGCTGAGATGGTCTTCGCGACGTCGGCGACGGCCGTGCCGCGCTTGATGCGCTGTTCGAGCAGCGTCACCTGGCCCGCCAGTTCCGTGTATTTGCGTTCGAAGTAGGCCAGCGCCTCCTCCGGGGTGCCGTCCGGGTACTGCCCGACCGCCCGCTCCGAATCGCCTTCGCGAACGAAGACGGTTCCCGTCTCGTCAACGCGGCCCCATGGAGCCTGATCGTTTGTCGCCAAAAGCCTCACCCTTGCTGCTTACGGTCACTCCGGTGCAAATGACCGGCACCAGCCTATTGCACAGTCAGTTCCGTGATCTTCGTCGGAACGGCCGGAGTGCCGTCGGTGCTCCCGTCGGCGACCCCCTTGTCGGCGATCTGGCTGACGAAGGCATCGAGGCCGCTCGTCACCGTCCCGACGACCGTGTAGCCGCCGGTCGCGTCGGCCAGGGTGGAATCCCCGTAGGTGATGAAGAACTGGCTGCTCTGGCTGTACTCGCCCGTTCCACGGGCCATCGCGATGGTGCCGGCCGGATAGACGCCGTCCGACGGCACGTTCTCCAGGGGGCCGAAGGTGAAACCGGGGTCTCCCGTGCCGTCGCCGTTGACGGACCCGCACTGGATGAGCTTGGCCGTGTCGCTGGTGGTCAGACGGTGACAGCTGCTGCCGGTCGACGTGTAGAACCCCTGCTGGGCGAGGGAGATGACCGCGGAGACGGCCTGGGGCGCCTTCTTGCCGTCGAGCGAGATGCCCAGGGTGATGCCGTTGAGGCCGAGCTTGCCCGTCCAGGTGCGACCGGCTGCGATCGTCTTCGACGGCACGTCGCCGGTGTTCGCCCCGGCTGCGGCCGACGGGCTCGCGGAGGGGCTCGCGGACGGGGCCGGTGTGCCGGGGCCCGCGGTGAAGTAGACGACCTGGGTGAGGGTGGCCAGCCCGACCACCACGATGACCCCGATGATCGCCCACAGGTTGTCCCGGCGTCTGCGCTTCAGCTGATTCCCGTGCACCGCCTGGCGGGCGTTGTACCTGCGCAGACGATCGCGGGCCTCGCGGGCTTCGCGCTCGGCGTTTTTGCTCGGTGCCACCTGTGTCCTCCATCGACTGCTGGGATGCCCCCAAGGCACTGTACCGAACAGCACTGTATCGAACAGCGCGATATCGGGGGCCGCAACTACGATGGCCTTCATGGTGGATGCCCAGCTAGGCCTGCGCGGCGGAGCGACGCCGCTCGCCGTTCGCATGCGGCCGCGGAGCCTCGACGAGGTCGCCGGCCAGCGGCATCTGCTCGGGCCCGGTTCCCCGCTGGTCGGTCTCGCCTCGGACAAGACCGGTGAGCAGGGCTCCGTCTCGGTCATCCTCTGGGGACCGCCCGGCACCGGCAAGACCACTCTCGCCCAGGCCATCGCCCGCAGCTCCGGGCGCAAGTTCGTCGAGCTCTCCGCGGTGAACGCCGGGGTGAAGGACGTCAGAGAGGTCATGGAGGCGGCGATGAGCGCCCGCGATCTCTACGGCGTCTCGACCGTTCTCTTCCTCGACGAGATCCACCGGTTCTCCAAGGCCCAGCAGGATGCGCTGCTGCCGGGGGTGGAGAACGGCTGGGTCATCCTCGTGGCCGCGACCACCGAGAATCCGTCGTTCTCGGTGATCTCGCCGCTGCTGTCCCGCTCCCTGCTGCTCACCCTGAACGCGCTCAGCGACGACGACCTCGGGGTGCTCGTCGACCGCGCGGTCACCGACCCGCGCGGGCTGAACGACACGGTGGACCTTGACCCCGCCGCCCGCGCGGCCATCATCCGGCTGGCCTCCGGAGACGCACGGCGGGCGCTGACCGCGCTGGAGGCGGCCGCGCTGTCGGCGGCGGCCACCTCGGGACAGGAGCGGCCGGTCGTGACGGAGGAGATCGTCGCGACGGCGGTCGATCGGGCGTTGCTCCGCTATGACCGTAACGGCGACGAGCACTACGACGTCATCAGCGCCTTCATCAAGTCGGTCCGCGGATCGGACGTGGATGCGGCACTGCATTACCTGGCGCGGATGATCGAAGCGGGGGAGGACCCGCGGTTCATCGCGCGCCGGATCATGATCAGCGCGGCGGAGGACATCGGCATGGCCGATCCGCAGGCCCTCGCCGTCGCCGTCGCCGCCGCGGACGCCGTCCAGTACGTCGGCATGCCGGAGGGGCGCATCCCGCTCGCGGAGGCCGTGGTCTATCTCGCCACCGCCCCGAAGTCGAACGCGGCCTACATGGCCCTCGATGCGGCGATCGCGGATGTCCGTGCGGGCAAGATCGGCCGGGTCCCTCCCCATCTCAGGGACGCCCACTACGCCGGAGCCAAGAGGCTCGGACACGGCAAGGGATACCAGTACTCGCACGACTCGGAGCTCGGCGTCGTCACCCAGCAGTATCTGCCGGACGAGCTCCGCTCGACGAGGTACTACTCGCCGACGGAGCACGGAAACGAGCGGGACGTCAAGGCGAGGCTGGAGAAGCTGCGGCGCATCATCCGCGGGGAATAGCCCTCCGCTCGGACGGCGGGAATTCTGCTAGTATTGACCAGCCCACAGGGGTTTCCACGCATGGCTGCTGCGGAAGCATTACCTGATGGGGAGCCGCTCTTTAGCCGGGTGCTCCTCGGTGGCACATCCCTCTTCTGATTTCCCGGTCCGCATTCCTGTGTGCCGGGACACCTGCTCGAAGACCGATGATTCGTACCGAAAGGAAACCGTGTCTACCAAGTCACGTACTCATAGCAAGACCCGCCTGTCGCGGGCACTGGGCATCCCGCTCACGCCCAAGGCGGCAAAATACCTCGACAAGCGCCCGTATCCCCCGGGAGAGCACGGCCGCACCAAGCGCAAGACCGACAGCGACTATGCCGTCCGCCTTCGTGAGAAGCAGCGTCTTCGTGCCCAGTACGGCATCCGCGAGGCCCAGCTCAAGATCCAGTTCGAAGAGGCGCGTCGCGCCGCCGGCCTGACCGGTGAGAACCTGGTCGAGCAGCTGGAGATGCGTCTGGACGCGCTCGTCGTCCGTGCGGCCATCGCCCGCACGACCGCCCAGGCCCGCCAGATGATCGTGCACCGTCACATCCTCGTCGACGGACAGCGGGTCGACCGGCCCTCCTTCCGCGTGAAGCCGGGTCAGCTCATCCACGTCCACCCGAAGAGCGAGGCCATGGAGCCGTTCCAGGTCGCCGCGGCCGGCGGTCACGTCGATGTCCTGCCGAAGACCCCCGGATACCTCGAGGTCGAGATCGACAAGCTGCAGGCGCGCCTCGTGCGTCGCCCGAAGCGTGCAGAGGTCCCGATCACCTGCGAGGTCCAGCTGGTCGTCGAGTACTACGCGGCTCGCTGAGTCACGTTCTGCTTTCGGAAGGGGTCGCGGCATTCGCCGCGGCCCCTTCCGCCGTTAACGGCAATGCCGTCTGCGCCCGGGCAGGGCCTCGTCACTTCGGGGGATGTGCACGACCGGTCGCGACGAAGAGCTCGCAGGTGGTGTTGTAGTAGGCCGTCGTGAGGCCGGCGTGAACCATCCCGATCCGGCGACAGACCGCCTGGGAGGCGGAATTGAGCGGATGGGTCACCGCCACCACCCTCGGCAGGCCGGCTGCGATGGCCCTGGCCAGGACCGCTGCCGCCGCCTCCGTCGCATATCCGCGACCCCAGGCATCCGGATGGAAGTGCCACCCGATCTCGATGTCGCCGGAGGGCAGCGGTTGCGGTCCGGATGCGGGGATCGACTTGAGCAGGATCGTCCCGATGAGCGGGCCGTCGACACCGAGGCCGACCGCGTAGACTCCGAGCGGCGGATCGTCGAGCTCGCGCCAGCGCGCGATGCGGAGGTCCGCATCCGCGGGGTCTTCCATGACCCGGGGGACGACGCCGATGAACCGCTGCACCTCCCACCGCGAGTAGAGATCGAAGACGAAGTCCCTGTCCTCCGGTTCCCACGGACGCAGGGTGAGGCGGTCGGTCGAGAGCGAGTCCATTCCTCGATCCTTTGACGTGCGGAGCGGGGCATGCAGGCGACGCGCCGGGGTTCCGAGATCCGGCGGCACGGACGGGGTTGTCGTCCGCGGATGCGCCGGGTCGTTACAGTGGAACGTGGCCGCACGCCGCGGCCGGGGATGGAGTGGTGGATCTCATGAGCGGTGGCGATATCGCCGGACTGATCGCGGCAGGCATCTTCGCGGTGCTGGTGGGACTCCTGGCCGTGCCCCTGATCAAGCTCGGGCGGGTCTTCGACGAGACCAAAACGGCCATCCACGAGCTGAGCGGCAACGTCACGCCGCTGCTCGAGGAGGCCACGACGACGATCACCGAGACGAACAAGCAGCTCGCCAGGTTCGACACGATCACCGGCGGCATCGCCGAGGCGACCGGTAACGTGACGTCGCTCATCGCGCTGTTCGCCGCGACGGTCGGCGGTCCGCTCATCAAGCTGGCGGGCTTCTCCGCCGCCGTGCGCGCGGGCTTCTCGGGAATGAAGCCCAAGGGCCGTTCGAAGTAAGCTGGAGGACGCGTCTTTCGCGAAGCGTCCGCCTCACACTCACCAGGGAGTAACCAGATGAAGAATCTACTGTGGCTCATCGTCGGCGTGGGCGTCGGCTTCGTCGCGGCACATCAGCTCAACAAGACACCGGAGGGCAAGCGGTTCTTCGAGGACGTCGACAGCAGGGCGCGCGAGTTCTCCGCCGCCGTCGTCGACGGCTACAAGGCGCGTGAGGCGGAGCTGCGGGCGGCCGTCGCCGACGCGGAGGACGTCATCGCCGACCTCCGCAGCAAGAGCTGACCACCCTCATCTCGCGGCCGCGCATTCCGTTCGGCCCCTAATCCAGGACACCATGCAGACCGCTGACATTCGTGGGCGCTGGCTCGACTTCTTCGCCGAGCGTGGCCACACCGTAGTCCCATCCGCCTCGCTCGTGAGCGACGACCCCACGCTGCTGTTCACGGTCGCTGGCATGGTGCCCTTCGTGCCATACCTCACCGGGCTGGTGCCCGCGCCGTACCCTCGCGCGACGAGCGTGCAGAAGTGCATCCGCACCCTCGACATCGAGGAGGTCGGCAAGACCCCGCGTCACGGCACGTTCTTCCAGATGAACGGCAACTTCTCCTTCGGGGACTACTTCAAGGAGCAGGCGATCGATTACGCCTGGGAGCTGCTGACGAGCTCGGAGGCCGACGGCGGCTACGGCTTCGCCGAGAAGGACCTCTGGGTGACCGTCTACCAGGACGACGACGAGGCCTTCGACCTGTGGAAGAAGGTCGGGCTGCCGGAAGCGCGCATCCAGCGTCTCGGCATGGACACCAACTACTGGTCGACCGGCCAGCCGGGACCCGCCGGTCCCTGCTCGGAGATCTTCTTCGACCGCGGTCCCGCCTACGGTGCGGACGGCGGCCCGGCGACCGACGACGACCGCTACGTCGAGATCTGGAACCTCGTCTTCATGCAGTACCTGCGGGGGCCGGGCTCTGGCAAGAGCTTCGAGATCCTCGGCGACCTGCCGAAGAAGAACATCGACACCGGCATGGGGCTCGAGCGGGTCGCCTTCCTCAAGCAGGGGGTCGAGAACTTCTACGAGATCGATCAGGTGCGCCCCGTGCTCGACCGGGCGGCGGAGCTCTCCGGTCGTCGCTACGGTGCGGTGCACGACGACGACGTCCGGATGCGTGTGGTCGCCGACCACGTCAGGTCCAGCCTTATGCTCATGACCGACGGCGTCACCCCCTCCAACGAGGGCCGCGGCTACATCCTCCGTCGCCTGCTGCGCCGCACCGTGCGCTCGATGCGGCTGCTCGGCGTGGACACCGCCACCTTCGCGGAGCTCTTTCCGGCCTCCAGGGACGCCATGAAGGCCGCGTACCCGGAGGTGGAGACCGACTACGACCGGATCGCCAGGCTCGCCTACGCGGAGGAGGAGACCTTCCTACGCACGCTGGCGAGCGGGACGAGCATCCTCGATCTCGCGGTGTCCAAGACGCAGAAGGCCGGGGCGAAGGAACTGCCGGGGGACACCGCCTTCCTGCTGCACGACACCTTCGGCTTCCCGATCGACCTCACCCTCGAGATGGCGGAGGAGGCCGGCCTGAGCGTCGACCGCGATGCCTTCGACGCCCTCATGCTCGAACAGCGCACCATGGCGAAGGCCGACGCGAAGGCGAAGAAGACCCTGCTCGCCGACCTCTCCGTGTACAGCGCCTTCCGGGCGCAGGGCGAGACGGTGTTCACCGGCTATGACTATCTCAACACCGACACGACCGTCCTCGGCATCATCAAGGACGGTGTGGCCGTCGACCGTGCCGTGGCCGGCGACATCGCCGAGGTGATCCTCGCCGAGACCTCGCTCTATCCTGAGTCCGGCGGGCAGGAGGCGGACGCTGGCAGCATCGTCGGCATCGGCTTCGACCTCGAGGTGCTCGATGTGCAGCGCCCGGTGAAGGGGCTCGTGAGCCACAGGGTCCAGGTCCGTTCCGGCGAGGTCGGCGTCGGGGAGGCGGCGACCAGCGTCGTCGACCCCGATTACCGCAAGGGGGCGACGCAGGCGCATTCCGCGACGCATCTCATCCATGCCGCCCTGCGGGAGGTCCTCGGTCCCGACGCCCATCAGGCCGGGTCGGACAACCGTGCCGGCTACATGCGCCTCGACTTCAACTGGAACAAGCCGCTGTCCCCGGCCACCCGTAGCGAGATCGAGGAGATCGCGAACAACGCCGTGCGGCAGAACCTCGAGGTCTCCACCCGCATCATGCCCCTCGACGACGCCCGCGCCCTCGGTGCCATGGCTCTGTTCGGCGAGAAGTACGGCGAGACCGTGCGGGTCGTCGAGATCGGCGGCCCCTGGTCCCTCGAGCTGTGCGCGGGGACCCACGTCGGCCGCAGCTCGGAGATCGGGCTCATCAACGTGATCAGCGAGTCCTCGGTGGGGTCGAGCAACCGCAGGATCGAGTCGCTCGTCGGCCTCGAGGCCTTCCGCGACCTGACGGCCGAGCGGGCCATCGTGAACGAGCTCACGGCGAACCTCAAGACGCCGAGGGAACAGCTGCCCGACCGGATCGCCGACCTCGTCGCGAGCCTCAAGGCGGCGGAGAAGCGCATCGCGGAGTTCGAGGCCGCCGCCCTGATGGAACGGATACCGGCGCTGCTTGAGGCCGTCTCAAGACAGGGTGACCTGCGCCTCCTCGTCAGCGACCTCGGCGCACTGAACTCCGCCGACGACCTGCGCAGCCTCGTCACGACCGTCCGCGGGCGTCTCGGCTCCGATCCGGCTGTCGTCGCGCTTGCCGCGACCGTCGCCGGGAAGCCGGCCGTCATCGTCGCGACGAACGAGACCGCCCGTCAGCGCGGGCTCAGGGCGGGCGCGCTCGCGAAGACGGCGGCGGGCATCCTCGGCGGAGGGGGCGGGGGCAAGGACGATCTCGCGCAGGGCGGCGGCTCGGACGCCGGGGCGATCCCCGCGGCGCTCGAGGCGATCGTCTCCGCCGCCCGGGGCTGAGGATGCGACCGGGCGTCCGCCTCGGGATCGACGTCGGCACGGTCCGCATCGGGCTGGCGATGAGCGATCCCCACGGGATGCTGGCGACGCCCGTCGTGACGGTGCCCCGCGGCGACGGGGACGTGCCCGCGATCCTGGCCGAGGCCGCGGAGCGTGCGGCCATCGAGCTCGTCGTCGGCCTGCCGCTCGCGCTCTCCGGCAACGAGACGGCGTCCACCCGCGACGCCCGCGACTTCGCCGCACGGATCGCGGCGGCGACCGACCTGCCGGTGCGGATGATCGACGAGCGCCTGTCCACGGTGTCGGCCCAGCGGGCGATGAGGGCGTCCGGCCGGGACACGAGGCACTCCAGGTCGGTCATCGATCAGGCGGCGGCCGTGATAATTTTGCAACATGCCCTCGATGTCGAGAGAGCCGGCGGAAGACCCCCCGGCGTGATCGTCGACCCGGACGAAGGACGTTAAGCCGTGGCAGATGACCCATCCTGGGACGAGATCTTCGATTCCCAGCCGCCCCAGGGCGATGTTCCCCGCGGGCAGGCGGCGCCGACCAGCCGTCGCGAGCTGCGCGAGCGTCAGGGCACCAGGCCGCGGCGGGTCGACGATCATGGCCTGCCGCCCCGCCGACCGCGACGACGGCTGACCTGGCTCTGGGTGCTGCTGACCATCCTCGTGCTCCTGGCCGGGGGGGCGACGGCGGTCTGGCTGACCTTCGAACCCCAGATCAGACACGTCCTCGGCTGGGAGGAGCCCATCGACTACACCGGTCAGGGCACCGGCAAGGTCGTCATCACCATCAAGAACGGCCAGATCGGCGGCGACGTGGCCAAGACGCTCGCCTCCGCCGGGGTCACGAAGACCTCCGAGGCCTTCTACCAGCTGCTACTCAAGCATCCGAGTGTCGCCTTCGAGCCGGGCAGCTACTCGCTCAAGAAGCAGATGAGCGCGCAGGCCGCCCTCTCCGCCCTGCAGGACCCGAAGAACAAGGTCCTCACCCGTGTGCTGCTCCCGGAGGGCATCACCCTCAAGGGGGTCGTCACGGCGCTTGCCGACCTCAGCCAGAGCACGGGCGTGAGCCGGGAGCAGATCCAGGCGGCGGTCGACGACTACACCTCGTACGGCCTTCCCGCCGAGGCACCGAGCCTCGAGGGCTACCTGTTCCCGGCCACGTACACCCTCGACCCGGGGATGAGCGCCCACGACATCATCAACACCTTCGTCCAGACGATGTTCGCCCATCTCGACGCCGACGGCGTCGCGCCTACCGACCGCCATCGCATCCTCACCCTCGCCTCGATCACGCAGAAGGAGGGCGGAAGCACCGCGGACTTCTACAAGGTCGCCAGGGTCTGGGACAACCGTCTCGCGCAGGGCATCAACCTCCAGTCGGATGCGACGGTCAGCTACGGCGCGGGCGGCACGACGATCTCGACCACGGACGCCGAGCGGGCCGACAAGAGCAACCCGTACAACACGTACGCCAATCCGGGGCTGCCGGTCGGCCCGATCTCGAACCCGGGGGACGCCGCGATCACAGCGACCCTGCATCCGGCCGACGGCCCGTGGCTGTACTTCGTGCTCGTGAACGGCCAGACTGGTGAGACGAAGTTCTCGACCACGCTTGCGGAGCACAACGCCGCGGTAAAGGAGTGGCAGGCGTGGCTGAAAGCGCATCCCGGCTTCGACGGATGACCGTCGAACCCCGCAGGCTGGCCGTCCTCGGATCGCCCATAGCCCACTCGCAGTCGCCGGCCCTCCACGCCGCCGCCTACCGGGTACTCGGTCTGCCCTGGCAGTACGAGGCCATCGAGATGACGACGGCGGGCCTTCCCGCGTTCATCGGATCGTGCACGCCGGACTGGCGCGGGCTGTCCCTGACGATGCCGCTCAAGCGCGACGTCCTCCCGCTCCTGGACTCGCGGAACAGGTTCGCCGAGCTGACCGGCGCCGCGAACACGGTGCTCTTCGACTCCACCGGGCTGCGCGGATTCAACACCGACGTCTACGGGATGACCGAGGCGTTCCGTTCCGCGGGAATCACCAGGCTGCGCTCTGTCCGCATCATCGGCGGGGGAGCGACCGCCGCATCGGCCGTCGCCGCGGTCGCGGCGCTCGGTGCCAAGCGGGTGGCCGTCTCGGCGCGATCGCCGGAGAAGCTGCTCGGCCTGCTCGACCTCGCCGAACAGCTCCACGTCGACCTGCAGGCGGATCCGCTCGGCGCCGTCGACGACGGGATCGTCCCCGACGCCGTGATCAGCACGATTCCCGGCGGCGCGGAGCTCGAGCTCGACTTCGACAGGCGCACGAGGAGCTCGGCCATCTTCTTCGACGTCGCCTACGACCCGTGGCCGACCCCGCTCGCCGCGTCCTGGCTCGAGGCGGGCGGACGAGTGCTCTCCGGGCTGGACATGCTGGTCTACCAGGCAATCATGCAGGTGCGCATCTTCGTGGGCGGCTCGCCGTCGCGCAGGCTGCGGGGCGAGGCATCCGTGCTCGACGCCATGCGTGCCGCGGTCGGTCAGCTGCCGGCGAACGCCTGAGACGCGGCTGTGCGAGGATTAACACCATGCTTCGTTGGTTGACCGCTGGGGAATCGCACGGTCCTGAACTGGTGGCCATCCTCGAGGGACTGCCCGCGGACGTCCCCGTCTCGATGGAGGCCATCCGCGCGGACCTGCATCGCCGCACCCTCGGTTACGGTCGCGGCGCCAGGCAGAAGTTCGAGCAGGACGCCCTGACGATCAGCGGCGGGGTGCGATTCGGCCTCAGCATGGGCAGCCCGATCGCGCTGCGCATCGGGAACACCGAATGGCCACGCTGGGTCGAGGTGATGAGCGCGGAACCGGTCGATCCGGAGATGCTTCCCAAGGGCCGCGGCGCCGCGCTCACCAGACCGCGTCCCGGTCACGCCGACCTCGTCGGCATGCAGAAGTACGGTTTCGAGGAGTCGAGGAACGTGCTCGAGCGCGCGAGCGCCAGGGAGACGGCGGCGCGGGTCGCCCTCGGCGCCGTCGCACGCTCCTTCCTGACCGGGCTCGGGATCGAGCTGGTCTCCCACACCCTCTCCATCGGCTCGGTGCGGGTCCCGGAGGGCACCGCCCTTCCCCGTCCGGCGGACGTCGCGGCCCTCGACGCCGACCCGCTGCGGTGCTTCGACGCGGTCACCTCGGCCGGCATGGTGGCGGAGGTGGACGCGGCCCACGAGGACGGTGACACCCTCGGCGGCGTCGTCGAGGTCCTCGCCTACGGCCTGCCGCCGGGGCTCGGCTCCTACACCCACTGGGACCGGCGGCTCGACTCCCAGCTTGCGGGTGCCCTCATGGGCATCCAGGCGATCAAGGGGGTGGAGGTCGGCGACGGCTTCCTCACCGCGACCCGTCGGGGCTCCGCGGCGCACGACGAGCTCTTCCAGACCGAGGACGGCATCGTCCGCTCGAGCGATCGGGCCGGCGGCACGGAGGGCGGGATGAGCACGGGGACGGTGCTCAGGGTGCGGGCGGCGATGAAGCCGATCTCGACGGTTCCGCACGCCTTGCGCACCGTCGACATCGCCACGAGCGCCGCGGCGGAGGCGCACCACCAGCGTTCCGACGTCTGCGCGGTGCCTGCGGCCGGCGTGGTCGCCGAGGCCATGGTCGCGCTCGTCCTCGCGAACGCCGTGCTCGAGAAGTTCGGCGGCGACTCCCTGGCAGAGACGAGACGCAACCTCGACGGATATCTCGCGGCGATCCCCGCCAACCTGCGGACCGGAGCGGCCTCGGATCCCGACCTCGGCTCGTGAGCGATCCGGCGCCGCGCCTCGTGCTGATCGGCCCGCCTGGTGCTGGCAAGAGCCGGCTCGGCAAGCGGGTCGCCCGACTCCTGGACACCGCCTTCGTGGACACGGACAGGAGGATCGTGGCGGCGCACGGGCCGATCGCCGAGATCTTCGCCGTTCACGGCGAGTCGCATTTCCGGAGCCTGGAACGGGCGGAGGTGGCCCGCGCCCTCGGCGAGGAGGCCGTCGTCTCACTCGGCGGCGGTGCGATCCTCGACCCGGAGACCCAGGAGCGGTTGGCCCGGCAGCGGGTCGCGCTGGTGACCGTCAGCCCGGAGGCGGTCGCCGAGCGCATCGCCGACTCCGTGCGGCCCCTCGTCGCCGGCGGCATCGAGGACTGGAAGCGCCTGGTCGAGTCCCGCAGGGAGATCTACGAGCGGCTGGCGCGCCGCCGCTGGGACAACTCCGGGAGGGCGATCGACGAGATCGCCGCGGAAATGGCCGATTGGGTCAGGGAAGAAGAACGATGACCATCACCACCATCACGGTGTCCGGCGAGAGCCCATACGACGTCTCGATCGGACGGGGAATCCTGAATACGCTGCCCACGATCATCGGGACCGAGGCGAGGAAGGTGCTGATCGTGCATCCGCCGACCCTCGCCGCCAGGGCGACGGCCCTCCGGGAGAGCCTCCTCGGCGACTACGAGGTGCTCCTGGCGGAGATCCCCGACGCCGAGAGCGGCAAGCGGGTGGAGGTCGCCGCATTCTGCTGGCAGGTCATGGGGCAGGCCGACTTCACCAGGACGGATGCGGTGATCGGCTTCGGGGGAGGGGCGGTCACCGACCTGGCCGGATTCGTCGCCGCGACCTGGCTGCGCGGGGTGCGTCTCGTGCAGGTGCCCACCACCCTGCTCGGCATGGTCGACGCCGCGATCGGCGGCAAGACGGGCATCAACACCGCCGAGGGCAAGAACCTCGTCGGTGCGTTCTACTCCCCGGCCGGGGTGATCGTCGACCTGGACCTTCTCGACGGCCTCAGCCGGATGGAGATCCTCGCCAGCTTCGGCGAGGTGGTCAAGTACGGGTTCATCGCGGAGCCGGAGATCCTCGATCACCTCGAACGGGACGTGGAGGTCGCGACCGATCCGCACAGCGAGGAGTTCCGGCGCATGGTCGAGCTCTCGATCGGGATCAAGGCGAGGGTCGTCGGCACGGACTTCCGGGAGGCCGGCCCGCGGGAGGTGCTCAACTACGGTCACACGCTCGGTCACGCCGTCGAATACGCGGAGCGGTTCCAGTGGCGGCACGGCGCGGCCGTGTCCGTCGGGATGGTCTTCGCCGCCGAGCTGGCCAGGCTGACCGGCCGGCTGTCGGACGAGGTCGTCGACCGGCACCGCAGCATCCTCACCTCCCTGCAGCTTCCGGTCGGCTATCCCGCCGGACGCTGGCAGACCCTGCTCTCGGTCATGAAGCGGGACAAGAAGGCCAGGGGCAGCCTGCTGCGGTTCATCGTGCTCGACGACGTGGCGAGGCCGACCACCCTCACCGGTCCGGACGAGAGCCTGCTCTTCGCCGCCTACCAGGAGATCGGCCTCTGACCCCGGCGGCCGGCTCCCTGCAGCCCGCCGCCTGTAGCCCGCCGCCTGTAGCCCGCCGCCTGGCGACGTCGCGGTGTTTTGTCGTCAGCGCGCCGGACATTTATGCCCGCGGCGACGACAAAACACCGCGCGCAACGGTTCTTCGCGGCGACGGGCCACCGCGCGTACCGGACCGCCGCGGCGTGCGGCCGGGTGCTAGGTTCGAAGAATGACGGATTCTCGACCCGTGGTTCTTCTCACCGGGCTCGGCCGGCGCGCCGGAATAGTGGCGGCCATCGCGGAACGACTGGCGACGGACGGGTGGGACCTGGCCTTCGTCTACTGCTCGGACTACGACACCAGGGTCAACGGCGGCGCGGACGACATCCGCGAGATCGAGCACGGCCTGCGGAAGCTGGGGGCCAGATCGGTCGCCCTCGACGTCGACCTCGCCCAGGTGGACGTCGCGACCTCGATCTTCGACCTCGCGGAGACCCTCGGACCGGTGACCGCCCTCGTGCTCGGCCACGCGGAGAGCGTGAACGGCGGACTCCTCGACACGACGATCGAGAGCTTCGACCGGCACCTCGCGGTGAACGCGAGGGCCAGCTGGCTGCTGATCCGCGAATTCGGCCGCAGATTCGCCGGCTCCACCGGAGCCGGGCGCCTCGTCGCGCTCACGAGCGACGCGATCCACGACGAGGTGGCCTACGGGGCGAGCAAGGGCGCACTCGACCGGGTGGTGCTTGCCGCCGCCAGGGAGTTCGCGGGGCTCGGCATCACCGCGAACCTCGTCAATCCCGGTCCGGTCGACACGGGATGGATGACCGACGAGGTGCGCGACTGGGTGCTCGAACGCACTCCGGCGGGCCGCGGCGGTAGGCCGGCCGACACGGCATCACTCGTCGCCTTCCTGCTCTCCGAGGACGGGCAGTGGATCAACGGCCAGCTGCTGAAGTCCGACGGCGGGTTCAGCGCGCCGTGACGACGCTGCCCTGCCGGGGGAGGCGACGATAGGCTCATCACCATGGGCAGCAGCATCCTCGTTCTCAACGGTCCGAACCTCGGCAGGCTGGGCAGCCGGGAGCCGGATGTCTACGGCAGCGGCACCCTGGAGGACCTCCGCGCCGAGCTCGAGCGCGAGGCACCCCCCGGCCATCGCATCGACCTGCGGCAGACCAACGACGAGGCGGAGCTCATCGGATGGCTCTACGAGGCCGTCGACACGGCCAGCCCGGTCATCCTCAACCCGGCAGCCTTCACCCACTATTCCTATGCGCTCCGTGACGCGGCGGCCCTCGTCACCAAGGCCGGTCTGATCCTGGTCGAGGTGCACATCTCCAACCCGCACGCCCGCGAGGAGTTCCGCCACACCAGCGTGATCTCCGCGGTCGCGACGGGGGTCATCGCCGGCTTCGGATTCGATTCCTACCTGCTCGCGCTGGACGCCATCAACCGGCTGCTCGGTTAGCCGGTAGACTTTGTCGCTGGTCGAGTAGCGCCACGCGCGGCGCGACCCTTCGCAGCTCATCTTCTCGGAAACGGAACTACAGTCATGGCCTCAACCGCTGACATCAGGAACGGCGTCGTTCTCAACATGGACGGACAGCTCTGGACGGTCATCGAGTTCCAGCACGTCAAACCGGGCAAGGGCGGAGCCTTCGTGCGCACTAAGGTGAAGAACGTCATGAGCGGCAAGGTCGTCGACCGCACCTTCAACGCCGGCGCCAAGATCGAGACCGAGACCGTGGACCGCCGCGACTTCCAGTACCTGTACAAGGACGGCGACGGATTCGTGTTCATGGACGTCGAGGACTACAACCAGGTGACGCTCACCGCCGCCCAGGTCGGCGACGCGGCCAACTTCATGCTCGAGAACCAGAGCGTGACCATCGCGCTGCACAACGACGTCCCCCTCTACGTCGAGCTCCCCGCCTCGGTGACCCTCGAGATCACCTACACGGAGCCGGGCCTGCAGGGCGACCGCTCGACCGGTGGCACCAAGCCGGCGACCGTCGAGACCGGCTATCAGATCCAGGTGCCGCTGTTCCTCGAGCAGGGCACCAAGGTCAAGGTCGACACCCGCGACGGCAGCTACCTCGGCCGCGTGAATTAGTGGGTGCCAGGACCAAGGCCCGCAAACGCGCGATCGACCTCCTCTACGGGGCGGACCTGCGGGAGATCTCCCTCAACGCCGCGATCGCCATGGAGGAGGAGCGCGCGCGGAAGGAGCCGGACCGCTGGGCCTCCTGGACCTACGCGCGGACCATCATCGAGGGCATCGCGGAGCACGGCGACGAGATCGACGAGCTCATCGAGACGTACGCCCAGGGCTGGACGATAGGCCGGATGCCCGTGCTCGACCGGGCGATCCTGCGCATCGGCATCTGGGAGCTCATGTTCAACGACGACGTGCCGGACGGCGTCGCCATCTCCGAGGCCGTGGATGCCGCGAAGGAGTTCAGCACGGAGGACTCCGCCGGCTTCGTCAACGGGCTGCTCGGCCGCATCGCGCAGACCAGGGTCTGACCGGCGCGCCGCCGGCCCCACCCCGCCCGCCGTTCGCCTGTCACGAACTGCTCTCCGGAGGCCGGCGGAGCGCAGTTGGTGACAGGCGAGTCCCGGTTCGCCCGGTTCACCGCGGTCGTCGATCGATGCGTCGGTATAGTTGTCCCAACAGACATCCTTTAATTTCCGTCCAGAGAGGCGGGGAAGGAGGTCGGATTGCCCGCACGCACCGTGCTTCAGCAAGCTGACATCAGCAGGGCCATGACCCGGATCGCCCACGAGATCCTCGAGTCCAATCGCGGTCCGGACGACCTGGTCATCCTCGGAATCCCGACCAGGGGAGTGACCCTCGCCGGCCGCCTTGGCTCCCTGCTCGCCGACTTCTCCGGCGCCCCCATCGCCGTCGGCTCCCTCGACGTGACGATGTTCCGCGACGACCTGCGTCGCAACCCGACCAGGGCGCCCTCACCGACGAGGGTGCCGCCCGGCGGCATCGACGGCAGGACGGTCGTGCTTGTCGACGACGTGCTCTACTCGGGTCGCACCATCAGGGCAGCCCTCGACGCCCTCGGGGCGATCGGGCGTCCCGCCGTCGTGCGTCTCGCCGCGCTGGTCGATCGTGGGCATCGGGAGCTGCCCATCCGGCCGGACTTCGTCGGCAAGAACCTGCCCTCCGCCCAGAACGAGCGCATCAACGTGCATCTGGTCGAGAACGACGGAGACGAATACGTCGCCATCGAGGAAGCGCCGGCACGGGGGGCGGGGGAATGAGGCATCTGCTCAGCACGAGGGACCTCGACCGCGCCGAGGCCGTCACCATCCTCGACGTCGCCGAGGACATGGCCGACGTCTCCGACCGCGAGGTCAAGAAGCTGCCGACCCTGCGCGGCAAGACCGTGGTCAACCTCTTCTTCGAGGACTCCACCAGGACCCGCATCTCCTTTGAGGCCGCGGCGAAGCGCCTGAGCGCCGACGTCATCAACTTCAGCGCCAAGGGCTCGAGTGTCTCCAAGGGAGAGAGCCTCAAGGACACCGCGCAGACCCTCGCGGCCATCGGTGCGGACGCCGTGGTCATCCGCCATCCGTCCTCCGGGGCCCCGCTCGTGCTCGCCCGCTCCGGCTGGATCGATGCGGCCATCGTCAACGCGGGGGACGGCACGCACGAGCATCCGACCCAGGCGCTTCTCGACGCCTTCACGATGCGGCGGCGCCTGCACGGCCGGGGCGCGCGCGGCAGGGATCTCGACGGCCTCACCGTCACGATCGTGGGCGACATCCTGCACTCCAGGGTCGTCAGGTCGAACGTCTGGCTGCTGACCGCCCTCGGCGCCTCGGTGACGCTCGTGGCGCCGGCGACGCTGCTGCCGATCGGCGTGGAGGAGTGGCCCGTCACCGTCGGCTACGACCTCGACGCCGCGCTGGCCGCGGGTCCCGACGTCGTGATGATGCTGCGCATCCAGTCGGAGCGGATGCACGCGGCCTTCTTCCCCAACGCCCGGGAGTACTCCAGGCAGTGGGGCCTCGACGACGAGCGGGTGGCACGCCTGCGCCCGGATAGCATGGTTATGCACCCCGGCCCGATGAATCGTGGGCTGGAGATCTCCGCAGGAGCCGCGGACTCGTCGAGATCGACGGTGCTCGAGCAGGTGGCGAACGGGGTTTCGGTGCGGATGGCCGTGCTGTACCTCGCCCTGGCCGGCGAGCGGCCGATCGCCAAGGAAAGGACTGGGTCATGAGCGAGACGATCGTGATCCGGTCGGCGACCCTCGACGACGGCACGAGGAGCGACATCCTGATCCGGGACGGTGTCGTGGCAGAGCTCGCCCCGTCGATCAGCTCGGCCGGCGCAACCACGATCTCCGCGGACGGCCTGCTCGCCCTCCCCGGTCTCGTCGACCTGCACACCCATCTGCGCGAGCCGGGGTTCGAACAGAGCGAGACGGTGCTCACCGGGTCCCGGGCGGCCGCGATCGGCGGGTTCACGGCCGTGCACGCGATGGCCAACACCTCCCCGGTCGCCGACAACGCCGGTGTGGTCGAGCAGGTGCAGTCCCTCGGCGAGACCGCGGGCTACGTCACCGTGCGGCCGGTCGGAGCGGTGACGCTGGGCCTCGAGGGCAGGGCGCTCTCCGAGATCGGCGCCATGGCGGGCAGCCGGGCGCGGGTGCGTGTCTTCTCCGACGACGGCAGATGCGTCTCGGATGCCCTGCTCATGCGCCGTGCGCTCGAGTACGTCGCGACCTTCGGCGGGGTGATCGCCCAGCACTCGCAGGAGCCGCGCCTCACCGAGAACGCGCAGATGAACGAGGGGACGCTGTCCGGTCAGCTGGGGCTGGCGGGCTGGCCGGCCGTCGCCGAGGAGGCGATCATCGCCCGCGACGTCCTGCTCGCCGAGCATGTCGGCGCCCGGCTGCACGTCTGCCATCTGTCGACCGCGGGCGCCGTCGAGGTCGTGCGCTGGGCGAAGGCGCGGGGCATCGACGTGACCGCGGAGGTGACCCCGCACCACCTCCTGTTGACCGAACAGCTGGCGAGCGGCTACGACTCGAGGTACAAGGTGAACCCGCCGCTGCGCCGCGATGAGGACGTCGCGGCGGTCCGTGCCGGGCTGGCCGACGGGACGATCGACATCGTCGCGACCGATCATGCCCCGCATCCGGTCGAGGCGAAGGACTGCGAGTGGGAGGCGGCGGCCTTCGGCATGGTCGGCCTCGAATCCGCCCTGTCGGTCGTCCAGGCCTCCGTCGTCGACACCGGGATGCTCGACTGGGCCGATGTGGCGAGGGTGTTCTCCCGGGTTCCCGCGCGGATCGGCGGCCTCGCCGGCTACGACAGGGGAATCGCCGTCGGCGCCCCGGCGGAGCTCACCCTCTACGACCCCGCCGCGAGCCGGCTCTTCGGCCTCGACAGCCTCCGCGGCAAGGGGATCAATTCGCCCTACCTCTCCACGAGGCTCCCCGGTCGTGTGATCACGACGATCCACGGCGGTTATCCGACCGTGCTCGACGGGGAACTGGTGGATGTCACCACCGTCGCAGAACACTCGGGAGCGCAGCATGGATAGAACAGCGTCCACGACGATCGTCATCGCGGTGATCCTGCTCGCCTTCGTCGGCATGTACCTCGGCTGGCGGGCGCGGGGCAGGCGCCAGGCGGCCCTTCCCCGGCCCGCCGCGGTGCCCGCGAACCCCGGGGCGGAGCTGCTTGAGGTGGAGGCCTTCTACGTCGCCACCACGATCGCCGGAGAGCCGCTCAACCGGGTCGCGGTCTCCGGGCTGGGATTCCGCGGCAGGGCGACCGTGCGCCTCGTCGAGGGCGGCCTGGTGCTGTCGATCGCCGGAGAGCCGGATGCGTTCGTGCCGGTCGCCGACCTCAGGGACGCCGACCGCGCCACCTGGACCATCGACCGGGTGGTGGAGTCCGACGGGCTCGCGCTCGTCGCCTGGACCCTCGGCGGCGTGGCCGTCGACAGCTATCTGCGTCTGGTCGACCCGGAGGACACCGCCCGGCTGATCGAGGCCGTCCGGGCGCTGCAGCTCGGCGCGTCAACCGGGACGGGAACGAGAGAAGGGGCCTCGCCCGGGGAAGCGCAGGCGAGTCAGAATCAGCAGACACCGATTCAGGGAAGCGGAACCAAATGAGCCGATTCGAACCGGCCGCCCTCGTGCTCGAGGACGGCACCCGTTACGAGGGTCTCGCCTACGGCGCCCGCGGCAGGAGCCTCGGCGAGGCGGTCTTCGCGACCGGCATGACCGGCTACCAGGAGACCCTCACCGATCCCTCGTACGCGGGCCAGATCGTGATGATGACGGCGCCCCACATCGGGAACACCGGCATGAACGAGGAGGACATGGAGTCCAGGCGCATCTGGGTCGCCGGTTTCGTCGTCCGCGACCCCTCCAGGGTGGTCTCGAGCTTCCGGGCCACGGCCAGCCTCGAGAACCGGCTGCTCGAGCAGGGTGTTGTCGGGATCAGCGGCATCGACACCCGCGCGGTGACGCTGCGCCTGCGCGACTCCGGGGCGATGAAGGCCGGCCTCTTCTCCGGCGCCGAGACCGAGCTGACCGACGAGGAGCAGCTGCGGATCGTCCGCGCGGGCGCGGAGATGACCGGCCTGAACCTGTCCGCCCGGGTGTCCGTCACCGAGCCGGTCACCGTCCCCGCCGTCGGCGAGCGGATCGGATCCGTCGCCGTGCTCGACCTCGGGGTCAAGGAGTCGACCCTGCGCCACCTCGCCGGCCGCGGCCTCGACGTGCACGTTCTCCCGCAGAACGTGACGGCGGAGCGGCTCCTGGCCCTTCGACCGAGCGCCGTGTTCTACTCGAACGGCCCGGGCGACCCCGCCGCGTCCGACGACCACGTCGCCCTCCTGCAGACCGTGCTGCGAGAGGGGCTGCCCTTCTTCGGTATCTGCTTCGGCAACCAGCTGCTCGGGCGCGCCCTCGGACTGGAGACCTACAAGCTGCCCTTCGGCCATCGCGGCCTCAACCAGCCGGTCCTCGACCGGGCGACGGGGCGGGTGGAGATCACCGCCCACAACCACGGCTTCGCGGTGGATGCCCCCAGGGACGGGGTCTTCGACTCTCCCGCGGGCTTCGGGCGGGTGGAGGTGAGCCACGTCAACCTCAACGACGACGTGGTGGAGGGCCTCAACGCCCTCGACATCCCGGCGTTCTCGGTGCAGTACCACCCCGAGGCCGCCGCCGGCCCCCACGACGCCAACTACCTCTTCGACCGTTTTCGCGACCTCATCGTCGCCAAGGGAGCAAACAAGTAATGCCGAAGCGCGACGACATCACCTCTGTCCTGGTCATCGGCTCCGGCCCCATCGTCATCGGCCAGGCCTGCGAGTTCGACTACTCGGGCACCCAGGCCTGCCGGGTCCTGCGCGAGGAGGGGGTCAGGGTCATCCTGATCAACTCCAACCCTGCCACGATCATGACCGATCCCGACTTCGCCGATGCGACCTACGTGGAGCCGATCACCTGGCAGGTGATCGAGACGATCATCGCCAAGGAGCGTCCAGACGCCATCCTGCCGACGCTCGGCGGCCAGACCGCCCTCAACGCGGCGATCCAGCTGCACGACCACGGCATCCTCGAGAAATACGGCGTCGAGCTGATCGGCGCGAACTTCGAGGCGATCAACCGCGGGGAGGACAGGCAGATCTTCAAGCAGCTGGTGCTGGACGCCGGCGCCGACGTCGCCCGCAGCCACATCGCGCACACGATCGAGGAGGCCGTCGACTTCGCGGAGGACCTCGGCTACCCGCTCGTCATCCGTCCCTCCTTCACCATGGGCGGTCTGGGCTCCGGCTTCGCGCACACGCGGGAGGAGCTGGTCCGCATGGTCGGCGACGGGCTGCACCAGAGCCCGAGCAGCGAGGTGCTGCTGGAGGAGTCGATCCTCGGCTGGAAGGAATACGAGCTTGAGCTCATGCGGGACACGGCCGACAACACCGTCGTCGTCTGCTCGATCGAGAACGTCGATCCCGTCGGGGTCCACACCGGCGACTCGATCACCGTCGCCCCCGCGCTCACCCTCACCGATCGCGAGTATCAGAATCTGCGTGACATCGGCATCGACATCATCCGGGCCGTCGGCGTCGACACCGGCGGATGCAACATCCAGTTCGCGGTGGACCCGGCGGACGGCCGCGTCATCGTCATCGAGATGAACCCTCGTGTCTCCCGGTCCTCCGCCCTGGCGAGCAAGGCGACGGGCTTCCCGATCGCCAAGATCGCCGCGAAGCTCGCCATCGGCTACCGCCTCGACGAGATCCCCAACGACATCACCGGGGTGACGCCGGCGAGCTTCGAGCCCACCCTCGACTACGTGGTGGTCAAGGTGCCGCGGTTCGCCTTCGAGAAGTTCCCCGCCGCCGACGCGACCCTCACGACGACCATGAAATCGGTCGGGGAGGCCATGGCGATCGGACGCAACTACTCGACCGCTCTGCAGAAGGCCCTCCGCTCGCTCGAGAAGCGGGGCAGCAGCTTCCACTGGGACGGCACACCGGGGGACAGGGCGGAGCTGCTCCGGATCGCCGCCGTCCCGACGGACGGCAGGATCGTCACCGTCCAGCAGGCGCTGCGGGCCGGCGCGAGCGTCGCCGAGGTCTTCGAGGCCACCAAGATCGACCCCTGGTTCATCGACCAGATCGTCCTCATCAACGAGGTCGCCGACGAGGTCGCCTCCTTCCGGCCGCTGGATGCCTCGCTCCTGCGCCTGGCCAAGGACCACGGTTTCAGCGACGCGCAGATCGCCGCGCTCCGCGGGCTCGACGAGGACGAGGTGCGCGCCATCCGGCATGCCTTCGGCCTGCGTCCCGTCTACAAGACCGTCGATACCTGCGCCGGCGAGTTCCCCGCGCTGACCCCGTACCACTACTCGAGCTACGACCTCGAGACCGAGGTGCGCCCGAGCGACCGGCGGAAGGTCGTCATCCTGGGCTCTGGGCCGAATCGCATCGGCCAGGGCGTCGAGTTCGACTACTCCTGCGTGCACGCCTCCTTCGCCCTGTCCGACGCGGGCTACGAGACGATCATGATCAACTGCAATCCGGAGACCGTCTCCACCGACTACGACACGAGCGACCGGCTGTACTTCGAGCCGCTGACCCTCGAGGACGTTCTCGAGGTCATCCACGCCGAGAGCCGGAGCGGAGAACTGGTCGGCGTCATCGTGCAGCTCGGCGGGCAGACCGCCCTGGGTCTCGCGAAGGGCCTCGAGGCGAACGGCGTCACCATCCTGGGGACCACGCCGGCGGCCATCGACCTCGCCGAGGAGCGCGGGCTGTTCCAGGGGATCCTGGATGCCGCGGGGCTGGTCGCACCGCGCAACGGCACCGCATACGACTACGACGGCGCCGTCGCGGTGGCCGAGGAGATCGGCTACCCGGTGCTCGTGCGCCCGTCGTACGTGCTCGGCGGACGGGGGATGGAGATCGTCTACGACAGCCCGTCGCTCGCGGACTACTTCGACCGCGTCGCCGGCCAGGGGATCGTCGGTCCCGACCATCCCCTGCTCGTCGACCGCTTTCTCGACGACGCGATCGAGATCGACATCGACGCGCTCTACGACGGCACGGAGCTCTACGTCGGCGGCGTCATGGAGCACATCGAGGAGGCGGGCATCCACTCGGGGGACTCCAGCTGCACCCTCCCGCCGGTCACCCTCGGGCGCGATCAGATCGCCACGGTGCGTGATGCGACCCTCGCGATCGCCAGGGGGATCGGCGTCCGCGGACTCATCAACGTGCAGTTCGCGATCGGGGCGGGTGTGCTCTACGTGCTCGAGGCCAACCCCCGTGCCTCCAGGACCGTGCCGTTCGTCGCGAAGGCGCTCGGCCTGCCGATCGCCAAGGCCGCCTCGCTCATCATGGTCGGCCGCAGCATCCGGTCCCTCATCGACGACGGCATGCTGCCGGCCGCCGACGGCTCGGTCGTGCCGATGGATTCCCCGGTCGCGGTCAAGGAGGCGGTCCTGCCGTTCAAGCGCTTCCGCACCAAGGCGGGACAGATCGTGGACTCGGTGCTCGGCCCGGAGATGCGCTCCACCGGGGAGGTCATGGGGATCGACTCGAACTTCCCGAGGGCCTTCCTCAAGAGCCAGGAGGCCGCATACGGCGGCCTGCCCACCGGGGGCACCGTCTTCGTCTCGGTCGCCGACCGGGACAAGCGGGCGATCGTCCTGCCGGTGCTGCGCCTGCAGCAGCTCGGCTTCGAGATCCTGGCGACGGTCGGGACGGCGGAGGTTCTCAGCCGGAACGGGATCACCACGAGGGTGGTGCGCAAGTACGATCAGGGCGAGGCGGCCGTGCGGGGATCCCTGTCGATCGTCGATCTGATCAACCGCTCGGAGGTGGACATCGTGATCAACACGCCGAGCGGACGAAGCGCCAGGGTCGACGGCTACGAGATCCGGGCCGCCGCGGTCGCCGCCGACCTGCCGCTGTTCACCACCATCGCCCAGCTCGGGGCGGCGGTCGCCTCGATCGAGGTGATCGGCGATGGGTTCGATGTGAAGTCGCTGCAGGACTACGCGATCGAGCGCGCCGACCGGCTGGCGGCACTGAGTGCCTGAGGCCGTCCCCGCCTTCGGAGACCGCCTCGCCGCCGTCTTCGCCGGCCAGGGTCAGCTCTGCGTCGGCATCGATCCGCACCCCTACCTGCTCGGGGACTGGCGGCTGCCGGACAGCGCCGCCGGCCTCAGGGAGTTCGGCCTGAGGGTGGTGGATGCCGTGGCGGGGTCCGCGGGCATCGTCAAGCCGCAGGTGGCCTTCTTCGAGCGTCACGGCTCCGCCGGGTACGCCGCGCTCGAGGCGGTGCTCTCCGCCGCCCGTCAGGCCGGCCTGCTGGTCATCGCGGATGTCAAACGCGGTGACGTCGGGACGAGCGTCGAGGCATACGCCCAGGCCTGGCTCACGCCGGGTGGCCCCCTCGAGGCGGATGCGATGACCGCCGTCGCCTATCAGGGTCTCGGCTCGCTCGCCGCCCCGATGCGGCTCGCCCAGGAGAACGGCAAGGGACTGTTCGTGCTCGCCGCCACCTCGAATCCGGAGGGCGCCGAGGTGCAGACCGCGACCGTCTCCACCGGGCCGGGCCGTGGTTCCGGTCTCGCTGCGAGTATCGTCGAAGGCGTGACGGGGTGGAACACAGAGCATGCTGCCGGCGAGCACGGTTCGATCGGGCTGGTGCTCGGGGCGACGGTGGACTTCGCGGACTTCGGGATCGACCTGTCGCCGCTCGGCGGCGCCGTCTCCACCCCCGTCCTTGCCCCGGGTTTCGGACACCAGGGGGCCCGGTATTCCGATCTGAATGCGCTGTACGGGCCAGCAGCCCCCGCGACCATCGTGTCGGCCTCGCGCAGCATCCTCGGGGCGGGTCCCGACGGTGTCTCCGCGGCCGTGCGGGAGCAGGCGCTGGAGGTGCTCGCGTGCCGCGGGTAGCGCCCCCGGACGTCGACCGCGCCGCGGCGGCCCACGCGGCCGTTGCGGCACGCCGCGCCCGCGCCGCGGTGAAGAAGTCGGTACACGACAGGGAACGCAGCCCGATCGACGTCGTGGAGACCGCCTGGGCCGACCCCACGGCCGCGCTGCCTGAGGCGAGCCTGAGGGTGCGGGAGCTGCTGACGAGCATCCCGAGCCTCGGCCCCACCCGGGTGGCGAGGATCATGGAGCGGCTGGACATCGCCGACTCCAAGCGGGTCGGCGGCCTCGGCGTCCGGCAGCGTCGCCGGCTGCTCGAATGGCTCAGGGCGCGGGAGAACCGTGCTGCCGAACCGGTGCGGGCGAGGCTCGTCGTGCTGGCCGGGCCGACGGCGGTCGGCAAGGGAGCGGTCTCCACCTACATCAGGGAGAACTATCCCGGCGTCCACCTGTCGGTGTCGGCGACGACGCGCCCTCCGCGGCCGGGGGAGATCGAGGGGGTCAACTACTTCTTCGTCAGCGACGACGAGTTCGATCGGCTGATCGAGACCGGTCAGATGCTCGAGACGGCGACGGTGCACAACGCCCATCGGTACGGCACTCCCAGGGCGCCGATCGAGCACGCCCTCGCCGAGGGCAAGAGCGTGCTGCTGGAGATCGACCTGCAGGGCGCACGGTCGGTCAGACGCGCCATGCCGGAGGCCGTCCTGGTCTTTCTGCTCCCGCCGAGCTGGGAGGAACTGGTGCGCCGGCTCATCGGTCGCGGTACGGAGGACTCGGTCGAACAGGCCAGACGGCTGGAGACGGCGAAGATCGAATTGGCGGCCCAGGACGAGTTCGATTACAAGGTCGTCAACACCGAAGTCGGACAGGCGGCCCGCGAGGTCGTAGACTTAATGGCAATCCCCCAGACCTAACAGGAGTTTTACGCATGGTTGAACGCGCCAAGGGCATCATCGATCCGCCCATCGACGAGCTGCTGTCGAAGGTCGACTCGAAGTACGCCCTCGTGATCTTCGCCTCCAAGCGTGCCCGTCAGATCAACGATTACTACGCCGACCTCCACGAGGGCAGCCTGTTCGACAACGTCGGACCGCTCGTCGACTCGACCATCGACGACAAGCCGCTGTCCGTGGCGCTGCACGAGATCAACGAGGACAAGCTCGTCGTCAAGGCGCTGGCCGAACCCGTCGAGTAGCGGAGCCCGTCGCATGGCCGGTCACGACGTGGGCCATCGGCTCACCATCGTCGTCGGCGTCACCGGTGGCATCGCCGCCTATAAGGCGGTGGCGGTCGTCCGTGCCTTTGTGCTCGCCGGCCACGACGTCCACGTCGTGGCGACGGATGCCGCGCTGAGATTCGTGGGCAAACCCACCTTCGAGGCGATCAGTCGCAACGTCGTCGAGACCGACCTCTACGAGGGTGTCGCCCAGGTGAGGCACGTGGCGATCGGGCAGGCGGCCGATCTCATCGTCATCGTCCCCGCGACGGCGAACACCATCGCCGGACTCGCGGCGGGACTCGCCGGCGACCTGCTGGGCACCACGGTGCTCGCGAGCGCGGCACCCGTCGTCATCGCCCCCGCGATGCACACCGAGATGTGGTCCAATCCGGCGACCGTCGCCAACGTCGCCACCCTGCGCTCGCGCGGCATGACGATCGTCGGCCCGGCCGTCGGCCGGCTCACCGGCTCGGACTCCGGCGCTGGACGCCTCGCCGAGCCGGAGGAGATCGTCGCCGCCGCCCTCGCGGTGCTGCGGCCGAGGGACCTGGAGGGCAGGCGGGTCCTCGTGACCGCAGGCGGGACGCGGGAGGCGCTCGATCCGGTGCGTTTCGTCGGCAACCGCTCGAGCGGCAGGCAGGGGCTCGCCATCGCGGCCGCGGCCGCCGCCCGCGGGGCCGCCGTCACCCTGATCGGCGCCAATCTCGAGGTGACGGCACCGGCATCGATGACGGTGAGACACGTCGTCTCCACCCTCGAGCTGGAGGCGGCCGTGACCGACGCCGCGCCCGGGTCCGACCTCGTGATCATGGCGGCCGCCGTCGCCGACTACCGCCCGGAGACGATCGCGGAGTCCAAGATCAAGAAGGAGACCCAGGGCGACAGGCTGACCGTCGAGCTCGTGAGGAACCCGGACATCCTCGCCGGGCTCGCCGCCTCCCGCCGCCCAGGACAGGTCGTCGTCGGCTTCGCCGCGGAGACGGAACCGGACGACGAACGGCTGCTGGCCCTTGGCCGGGAGAAGATCGCCCGCAAGGGCAGCGACTTCCTGGTTGTCAACAGGGTGGGCTGGAACGAGGGTTTCGCCACCGAGAGTAATACCGTCCTGGTGCTCGACGCGGCCGGAGATATAGTGATGGAGGCCTCGGGCAGCAAGGAGTCGGTGGCCGATCGGCTACTCGACCTGCTGGCCTGACCAACCCGCCGCAGGCGGACATCCTTTTTCGAGCGGGGCACATCATGAGCGCGGCATCCCAGGGACCATTACGTCTCTTCACCTCCGAATCCGTGACGGAGGGTCACCCTGACAAGATCTGCGACCAGATCTCCGACAGCATCCTGGATGCGTTGCTCGCCGTCGACCCGCACAGCCGCGTCGCGGTGGAGACGCTCGTCACCACGGGGCTCGTCCACGTCGCCGGCGAGGTCACGACCTCCGGCTACGTCGACATCCCCTCGATCGTGCGTAACCGCATCTGGGACATCGGCTACAACTCGTCCGACGTGTGGTTCGACGGTCGTTCGTGCGGGGTGTCCATCTCGATCGGCGGCCAGTCGCCGGACATCGCTCAGGGGGTCGACGACGCCTTCGAGAGCCGTGAGGAGTCCAGCGCCGACGACCTCGACCGGCAGGGGGCGGGGGATCAGGGCATCATGTTCGGGTATGCGACGACGGAGACCCCGCAGTACATGCCGGTGCCGATCTGGCTCGCCCATCGGCTCGCGGAGCGGCTCGCCGAGGTGCGCAAGCGCGGAGAGCTCGACTATCTGCGTCCGGACGGCAAGACCCAGGTCACGGTCGGCTACGACGGGATCGTGCCGCGCACCGTCGAGACCGTCGTGCTGTCGACGCAGCACTCTCCGCGCGTGAGCACGGAGACCCTGCGGGCGGAGATCGAGGAGCTCGTCATCCGTCCCGTTCTCGGACGCATCGAGCTCGACAGCGTCGATCCGCGCATCCTCATCAACCCCACCGGCCGATTCGAGATCGGCGGCCCCCAGGGCGATGCCGGCCTCACCGGCAGGAAGATCATCGTCGACACCTACGGCGGAGCGAGCCGCCACGGAGGCGGGGCGTTCAGCGGGAAGGACCCGTCGAAGGTCGACCGTTCCGCGGCCTACGCCATGCGCTGGGTCGCCAAGAACGTCGTCGCCGCCGGCCTCGCCGACCGGCTTGAGGTGCAGGTGGCCTACGCGATCGGCAAGGCCGCGCCGGTCGGGCTCTACGTCGAGTCCTTCGGCACCGCGCACGTCGCCGAGGAGTCCATCATCGAGGCCATCAGAGAGGTCTTCGACCTGCGCCCGGCCGCCATCATCCGCGACCTCGATCTGCTCCGTCCGATCTACGCCCAGACCTCGACCTACGGCCACTTCGGCCGCGAGCTGCCCGATTTCACCTGGGAGCGTCTCGACCGGGTCGACGCGCTGCGCAGCGTAGCCGGGGTCTAGCCGTGGCGGCCGCGGCGAGCCCGCAGGTCGGCACCGTCGGGCGTGTGCTGATCGACTCGCCGCTGCCCCAGCTCGACCGGCTGTTCGACTACCGGATCCCGCCATCCCTGGCCGCCTCCGCCGTGCCCGGCGTGCGCGTCCGGGTGCCGCTCCGGTCCGCGGGACGCGTCGCTGACGGATTCCTCATCGAGGTCGTCGAGACGGCCGGTTTCGCCGGGGTCCTCAGCGATCTGGAGTCCGTCGTCTCTTCCGTTCCCGTGCTCACCCCGGAGGTCTGGCGGTTGGCGAGACAGGTGGCCGACCGCGCGGCGGGCACCGCGAGCGACGTCGTCCGTCTCGCCGTCCCGAAGCGACAGGTGCGGGTCGAGAAGGCCTGGCTCGCGAAGGAGGCCGGCGCCCCGGCCTCCGAGGTCCTCCCCGCCGAGCTGACCTCGTTCGACGCTGCGGCCGTCGAGTCGGCGATCGCCTCGGGCGGCCGGTTCGCCGTGGATGCGCCGCCCAGGGTGGTCGACCTCGGTGGCGGCCGCTGGGTCGGCCACTGGGCGGTGACCATGGCGGCTGCGGCGACGCACGCCATCGCCCGCCAGGGATCGGCCATCCTCGCCGTGCCCGACTATCGCGATCAGGAGCAGCTCGTCGCGGCCCTCGAGGCGGTCCTTCCCCCGGATCGGATCGTGCGGCTCGACGCGAAGCAGTCGAACCCCGACCGCTATCGTTCCTTCCTGGCGTGCCTGGAGGACACGCCGCTGGTGATCGTCGGCAATCGGTCGGCGGTCTACGCCCCGGCCAGCCGTCTGGCGATGATCGCGATCTGGGACGACGGCGACCCGCTGCACTCCGAGCCGTTGAGCCCCTACGTGCACACCCGCGACGCCGCCCTCGTCCGCCAGCAGGAGCAGGGCTGTGCGCTGCTGCTGCTCTCCCACGCCAGGAGCACGGAGGTCCAGCGTCTCGTGGAGCTCGGCTGGCTGGGCGAGATCTCGCCGGAGCGCGCCTACCTGCCCAAGGTCATCCCCACCGCGCAGCAGACCTCGCAGGACCGGCTCGCCGCGCAGGCGCGGATCCCCTCGACGGCCTGGCGGGAAGCCCGATCGGCGCTCGAGCACGGGCCGGTGCTCGTGCAGGTCGCGCGCCCGGGTTACGCGCCGCGGCTGGCGTGCGACAGCTGCGGGCAGTCGGCGAGATGCCTGAGATGCGAGGGACCGCTCGGCCTGAGGAGCGCGCGATCGACGCCCGCCTGCGGCTGGTGCGGCGCCCTCGCCACCGACTGGCACTGCTCCGCCTGCGACGGCACCCGGCTGCGGCTGGTCGGCCAGGGGGCCGGCCGCACCGCGGAGGACCTCGGTCGGGCCTTTCCGGGGGTCAGGGTGATCGTGGCCGACGGCGACCGGCCGATCCTCGCCGTCGGCGCGGAGCCGGCCCTCGTCATCGCGACCAGGGGAGCGGAGCCGATCGCGGCGGGGGGATACCGGGCGGTGCTGCTGCTCGACGGGGAGCGGATGATCGCCAGGGAGAGCCTCCGCGTCGGCGAGGACTGCCTGCGCTGGTGGTCCAATGCCATCGCCCTCGCCGCCCCGGGTGCGCCGACCGTGCTCGTCGGCGTCGGGGGAGCCCTCGCCTCCGCCCTGGCCACCTGGCGGGGGGCGGACTACGCGCGGGCAGAGCTGGCCGACCGGCGCCGACTGCGCTTTCCCCCCGCGGTCAGGGTGGCCACGGTGAGCGGCTCGGTCGAGACGGTGGAGACCGCCCTCGCGGCCGTCGCCGGCATCGAGCGGGTGGAGATCCTCGGCCCGGTCGACCTCGCCGACGGCACCGTCAGGGCGATCGTGCGGTTCGACTACGGCGAGGGTGCCGCCGTGTCCTCCGCCCTGCGGGCCGAGGTGATCCGGGCCGCGGTCGACCGGCGCAAGCGGGCGGGGGGAACGGCGGGCCGTCCGGCACTGCCTACACTGAAAGTGCACTTCGACGACCCCCTGTCGTTCGACGGCGCCTGAGCCGGTGCGAGCCACGAAAGAGCGACATGACCGAGACGATCACCCATGCCTGACCTCGTCATCGTCTTCGCGGGCAGCCCTGCCGCCGCGGTCCCCGGCCTGTCCACCCTCTCCGCGAGCCGGCACGAGGTCGCGGCCGTCGTCACCAGGGAGGACTCGCCCACCGGCAGGCGGCGCGAGCTGACCGCCACCCCCGTCGCCGTGGCGGCGGAGGAACTGGCCCTTCCCGTCATCAAGGCGAATCGGCTGGCCGGACCGGCGACGGAGGCGATCACCGCCCTCCGGCCCGACCTCGGGGTCATCGTTGCCTACGGCGGCCTGGTCCGCGAGCCGCTGTTGTCCGCGCCGCGCCTCGGCTGGATCAACCTGCACTTCTCGCTGCTCCCGCGGTGGCGTGGCGCGGCGCCCGTCCAGCGGGCCATCATCGCCGGAGACGACATCACGGGCGCATCCGTCTTCCAGCTCGTCCCCGACCTCGACGCGGGAGACGTCTACGGCACGCTGACGCAGGCGATCCGGCCGGACGAGACGGCGGGGGAGCTGCTCGACTCGCTCGCGGTGTCCGGCGCGCAGCTGTTGCTCGGGGTCGTCGACGCGATCGCCGACGGCACCGCGCGCGCGGAGGCCCAGAGCGGCGACGTGACCCTCGCCCCCAAGCTGGAGCTCGAGGACGGCCGCCTGCGCTGGACGGAGACCGCCGGGGAGGTCCTCAATCGGTTCCGCGGGGTGACGCCGGAGCCCGGCGCGTTCACGACCGTCGGCGGCCTGAGGCTCAAGGTCGTGGAGGCGCGGATCGCCCACGACGCCGCGCCGCTCGCGCCGGGGCGGTTCTCCCTCGCCGACGGCCGGCTGCTCGTCGGCACCGCGAGCTCGCCGATCGAGCTGATCACCGTGCATCCGGCGGGGAAGAGGCCCATGCGGGCGGTCGACTGGTGGCGGGGACGGCCGGCGGGCGCGGCGGTGGCGGAGTGAGCGACCGGAGCCGCACCGCGCAGCCCTCCGGACGGGTGCAGCCGGCCAGACGGGTCGCGCTCGAGGTCATCCTGGCGGTCAGGGAATCGGATGCGTACGCGAACCTCCTGCTGCCGGTCAAGCTCGAACGGGCGAGGCTGACACCGCAGGACGCCGCCCTGGCGACGGAGCTGACCTATGGGACGCTCCGGCAGCAGGGCTACTACGACGCGGTCATTGAGCTCGCGGCGAACCGGCCGGTGGGAGAGATCGATCCGCCGATCCTCGACGTCCTCCATCTCGGCGCCCACCAGCTGCTGTCGATGCGGGTCGCCCAGCACGCGGCCGTCGACGAGGCGGTCTCGCTCGCCAGGGAGGTGGGGTCGCGATCGGCGACCGGTTTTGTCAACGGCGTGCTGAGGACCATCGCCAGGAGCGCACCGGACGACTGGCACGAGCGGGTGTTGGCGAAGCCGCGGAACGACGACGAGCGCCTGTCGCTCGAGCACTCCCATCCGGTCTGGATCGTGCGGGCCTTCCGACAGGTCCTCGCCGCCGAGGGACGGGAAGAAGAACTCGAGGACCTGCTCATCGCCGATAACTTCGCGCCGAGGGTGAGCCTCGTCGCGCTCCCCGGGCTCGCGACCATCTCGGACATCCGCGGCACCCAGAAGGCAAAGTACTCCCCGGTGGCCGCGGTGAGCGACGGGGGCGATCCGGCCCTCTGGCCAGCCGTTCACGAGGGCAGGGCCAGGGTGCAGGATGAGGGCTCGCAGCTGGCCGCGCTCGCGCTCAGCAGGGCAAGGCCGATCCGGGCAGGCGAGCGATGGCTCGACCTCTGCGCGGGCCCCGGGGGCAAGGCGGCGCTGCTGGCCGCCGAGGCCCGTCTGGGAGGGGCGACCCTCGTGGCGAACGAGATCACCCCCGCGCGGGCCGAGCTCGTGCGCACGGCGCTCTCGGTGTTCCCCGACCCGCCGCAGGTGCTGGTCCAGGATGGCACCCTGATCGGCGATCGGCTGCCCGCCCAGTTCGATCGGATCCTCCTGGATGCGCCGTGCACCGGCCTCGGTGCGCTCCGCCGTCGCCCGGAGGCCAGGTGGCGCAAGCAGCCGCGCGATGTCGCGGAGCTCAGTGCCCTGCAGGGCGCGCTTCTCGAATCCGGCCTCGCCGCCCTGGCACCGGGGGGAATCCTCGCCTATGTGACCTGCTCACCCCACCTCGCCGAGACCCGGCTCGTGGTCGATGCGGTGCTGAAGAGGACGGCCGGCGTCAGCCGCCTGGACACCGCGGCGGTCCTGGACGGGGTGACCAAGCGTCCGCTCGAACGCGGGGAGAGCTCCGACGGGCATGTGCAGCTGTGGCCGCACCGGCACGGCACGGACGCCATGTTCATCTGCCTGCTGGCCAAGGCCTGAGCCGCCGCGTTCAGCACTCTTTCGGGTGGGACAGGGCCGGGCAGGCTAACCTCGTACCTTCCGATCGAAGGTGGTTATCCGTGAGCGAGCTGCGTCCACGCCGACGTCGGGGGCCCCTCCCCGTCGCCAGACACGGCCGGCTGAAGCGCAGCCGGCCGGTCAGGACCGTCTTCGGCTATCTCGGCGGCGCGCTGGCCGTCGTCCTGGTCAGTGTGCTGTCCGTCACCGCCGTGAGCGCATACCAGCTCGTCGGCGACGTCGGCAGCGGCGTGCACCTGCTCAACGAGACGGACGGCCCGGCCCCCGCGATCGGCGACTACTCCGGCGGCTTCAACGTGCTCATCGCCGGCAGCGACGACGGAAGCGGCGAGGCCCAGTACGGCAAGCGGGGCGAGAACCTCAACGACGTCACGATCCTCCTGCACGTCTCGGCCGATCACAGCAACGCCGTCGCGGTGAGCTTCCCCCGCGACCTCATGGTGCCGATCCCGGCCTGTCCGAAGGCCGACGGATCGGGGACGAGTCCTGCGAGCTCCTCCGCGCAGATCAACGAGACCCTCGAGCGCGGCGGACTGGCCTGCACCGTGCTCACGGTCGAGGCGCTCACGGGCCTCACCATCCCCTACGCGGGCGAGATCCACTTCGCCGGCGTCGTGGAGATGTCCAACGCCATCGGGGGAGTCCCCGTCTGCGTCACCGCCCCGATCCACGATCCGTACACGGGGCTCTCGCTGCCCGCGGGAACGAGCACCATCTCCGGCGCTCAGGCGCTCGCGTTCCTCCGCTCCCGGCACGGGGTCGGCGACGGCAGCGACCTCGGCAGGATCAACTCCCAGCAGGTGTTCCTGTCGTCGATGATCCGCACCATCCGCTCCGCCGACGTGCTCGGCAATCCGCTGAAGGTCTATTCGCTCGCCAAGGCGGCCGCCACCAACATGCAGCTGTCGAGCAGCCTGGAGAACGTCACGACCATCGTCTCGATGGCCGAGGCGCTGAAGTCCATCCCGCCGAAGAACATCACCTTCGTCCAGTACCCCTCCGCGACCGGCCTGCCGGGCATCGCGCCGGGCAGGGTCGGCCCGCTCACCGCGGAGGCGACGGCGCTCATGGACCAGATCAAGGCGGACAAGCCGTTCTCCGTGGACGCGTCGGTGAAGAAGATCGGCTCCGAGCTCGACCCGACGGCGACGACGAGTCCGTCCCCGAGCACGTCCGCAACGGCGACGCCGAGCCCATCGGACGGCGCGGCCCCCGTGCTCAGCGGTGTCGGAGGCCAGACCGCGGACCAGCAGACCTGCTCCATAGCGAACCGGTAGGTCCTCGGGGAACCATCGGGACCGTGGCCGGCGGATAGTCTTGGGGCATGGCAGCGCGCATCAACCCGAGCATCCTGACCGCGGATTTTGCGAACCTGGAACGGGAGCTCGGTCGTATCGCGACCGCCGATCTGGTCCACGTGGACGTCATGGACAACCACTTCGTGCCGAACCTGACCTTCGGCCCGCGGATGGTCGAATCGCTGCAGCGGGTCAGCCCGCTTCCCCTCGACGTGCACCTGATGATCGACGATCCGGATCGCTGGGCACCCGGTTACGCGGAGGTGGGGGCCTTCTCCGTCACCTTCCATGCGGAGGCAGCTGCGGATCCTGTGACCCTGGCCAGGCGCCTGCGCTCACTCGGCGCGAGGGCGGGCATCGCCGTGAAGCCGGGGACGGCGATCGAGCCGTACCTCGAGCTTCTTCCGGAATTCGACCAGGTGCTGGTCATGACGGTGGAGCCGGGTTTCGGCGGCCAGTCGTTCATCGAGTCGACGATGCCCAAGCTGGCTCTCCTCAGGGAGGCGGTGAGCGGCTCGGGACTCGACGTCTGGCTGCAGGTGGACGGCGGCATCAACGAGCGCACCATCGTCACCGCGGCGGAGGCGGGCGCGGACACCTTCGTCGCCGGATCGAGCGTCTTCAACGCCGGCGAGCCTGCCGAGCAGATCGCGCTGCTGCGCGCCGCCGCGTCCGGTCACGTGCACTGAGGCAGCCGCGGGGCGCGAATATCTGCTTGGATGTTCACCATGACTGAGTTCAACAAGACCAAGCCGGAGATCGACTTCTACGAGGGTGAGGCCCCCGAGGAGCTGGTGATCACCGACATCGAGATCGGCACCGGCGCGGAGGCGAAGCCGGGCGACACCGTCGACGTCCACTACCTCGGGGTGGACCTCGAGTCCGGCGAGGAGTTCGACTCCTCCTGGAGCCGCGGGCAGTCGGTGGACTTCCCGCTCGCCGCGCTCATCGCCGGCTGGCAGCAGGGCATCCCGGGGATGAAGGTCGGCGGTCGCCGTCAGCTGATCGTTCCCCCGGTTCTCGCCTACGGCCCCGCAGGGGCGGGCCACAGCCTCTCCGGGCGCACCCTCATCTTCGTGATCGACCTCCTCGGCGTCAGCTGAGCCGCTCGAGGTCGCCCGCGCGCGCCGCTCCTGGCGCAGAAGACCGGTAGCCTTGAGGCTGTGAAGACCTTCGACGACCTCTTTGTGGAGCTGAGCGACAAGGCCGCGTCCCGTCCTGCCGGCTCCGGCACGGTGACGGAGCTCGATGCCGGCGTGCACGCGATCGGCAAGAAGATCGTCGAGGAGGCCGCGGAGGTGTGGATGGCCGCCGAGTACCAGTCCCTCGACGAGACGGCGGCGGAGATCTCCCAGCTCCTGTATCACCTGCAGGTCATGATGCTGGCGAAGGGTCTCGCTCCTGCGGACATCTGGCGACATCTCTGAGTCGTCCATCCGACCGACCCGAGCCGAAAGACCCATGATGCAGAAACTGTTCCCATGCTGAGAATCGCGGTGCCCAACAAGGGATCGCTGAGCGAGACCGCGGCGGAGATGCTCGCGGAGGCCGGATATGCCGGCAGGCGGGATCCGAGGGCGTTGAACGTCCTCGACCCGCGCAACGACGTCGAGTTCTTCTATCTGCGGCCCCGAGACATCGCGACCTATGTCGGCTCGGGCGCGCTCGACGTCGGGATCACCGGGCGCGACCTGCTGCTCGACTCCGGCTCGACCGCCGTCGAGATCGCCAGCCTCGACTTCGGCGGATCCACCTTCCGCTTCGCCGGGATCGCCGGTCGTTTCGAGACCCTCGAGGATCTCAGGGGCGTCAGGGTCGCCACGAGCTATCCTGGCCTGGTCGGCGACTTCCTCTCCAGGGCCGGGATCGAGACGCAGCTCGTCCGGCTCGACGGCGCGGTCGAGTCCGCCGTGCGCCTCGGGGTGGCCGATGCCGTCGCCGACGTGGTCTCGACCGGGTCGACCCTCCGCGCCCAGGGACTGGAGATCTTCGGCCCGGTCATCCTGGAGTCGACAGCGGTGCTGATCAGCGCCAAGCGGCACCTGCCCGGCATCACCACGCTGCAACGGCGATTGCAGGGTGTGCTGGTCGCCCGCCAGTACGTGCTCATGGACTACGACCTGCCGGTCAGGCTCATCGAGGCGGCCTCCGCCATCACGCCCGGCCTCGAGTCGCCGACCGTCTCCCCGCTGCGCGACAGCGACTGGGTGGCGGTGCGGGTGATGGTTCCCCGCGAGGACACGAATCACGTCATGGACCGGCTGTACGAGCTCGGTGCCAGGGCGATCCTGGTCGGCCCGATCCACGCGGCTCGGATCTGACCGTGCCGGTCGCGGTGCGGGTCATCCCCTGTCTCGACGTCGCGGACGGCCGGGTCGTCAAGGGTGTGAACTTCGAGAACCTGAGAGATGCGGGCGACCCGGTCGAGCTCGCCCGCCGGTACTACGAGCAGGGTGCCGACGAGATCACCTTCCTCGACGTCACGGCGACGGTCGCGGGTCGGGAGACGACCTACGACGTGGTCAGGGCCGCGGCGGAGCAGGTCTTCATCCCGCTGACGGTCGGCGGGGGCGTGCGCGGTGCGGACGACGTCGCCCGGCTGCTCGCCGTCGGGGCGGACAAGGTCGGGCTCAACAGCGCGGCCATCGCGCGCCCCGGGCTGGTCGGCGAGATCGCCGACCGCTTCGGCGCGCAGGTTCTGGTGCTCTCCCTCGACGTGAAGAGGTCGGCGACCACCGCATCCGGATTCGTGGTGACCACCCACGGCGGCCGGCGGGAGAGCGGGCTGGACGCGCTCGACTGGGCCAGGGAGGTCGTCGACCGTGGCGCGGGAGAGCTGCTCGTCAACTCAATCGACGCCGACGGGACGAAGCAGGGCTTCGATCTCGATCTCGTGAGAGCGATGCGGGCCCTCTCCTCCGTCCCGGTGATCGCCAGCGGCGGCGCCGGCTCGGTCGAGCACTTCGTGCCGGCGATTCGGGCGGGCGCGGACGCCGTGCTCGCCGCATCCGTCTTCCACAACGGCGAGCTGACAGTCGGCGACGTCAAACAGGAGCTCGCGCACGCGGGCATCGCAGTGAGGTGATGGCCATGGACACCACGATCGACGCCGTGCTGGCGCGAGCGACCTTCAACAGCGACGGGCTGCTCCCGGCGATCATCCAGCAGTGGGACAGCCGAGAGGTGCTGATGCTCGGCTACATGGACGAGGAGGCCCTGCGCAGGACCCTGACCGAGGGACGGGTCACCTTCTGGTCCCGGTCGCGCCGGGAATACTGGCGCAAGGGCGACACCTCAGGGCACCGCCAGTACGTCAGGGGCGCCGCCTTCGACTGCGACGCGGACACGCTCCTCGTGCAGGTCGAGCAGATCGGGGCGGCCTGCCACACGGGCGCCCACGCCTGCTTCGACGTCGATCCGCTCGACCCCGTCCTCGGCTCGGAGCCGGAGGCGGCCTCATGAGCGAGACCACCGGTCGGGCGTCCTTCGAGTCGCACCTCGCCGGCCATCGTGTTGTGCCCGTCGTACGCGAGCTCTTCGCCGACGGGGAGACCCCGGTCGGCATCTACCGCAAGCTCGCGGAGGGGCGCCCAGGCACCTTCCTCCTGGAGTCGGCAGAGCAGGGCGGCATCTGGTCGCGCTACTCGTTCATCGGCGTCTCGAGCTTCGGCGTCCTGACCCAGAGCGGGGACACCGCGACCTGGCTGGACTACGGGCTCCCCAGGGAGCGAGCGCTCGGACCGGATGCGCCGACCGCGCCGCTCGAGGCGCTCGGTCACCTCTACGAACGCTGGGCGACCCCTCCCGTGCCCGGCCATCCTCCGCTGACCGGCGGGTTGGTCGGTTTCATCGGCTGGGAGGCGATCCGCCAGATCGAGCGGCTGCCCGACGCGCCGCCCGCGGACTTCGACATCCCCGGCCAGGCGCTGAGCTTCGTCTCGGAGCTCGTCGTCGTCGACCATCGCGCGGGCACCGTCCTGCTCATCGCGACGGTGCTCAACGACGGCCTCGAGTCGAACGCGGAGCTGTGGGCGGATGCGCAGGCGCGACTCGACGACATGCAGCGGCGGCTCGCGGAACCTGCGGAGGCCTGGCTGGCCGAGGTGGAGCTGACCGCGACGGCGCATCCGGCGCCGCGGATCCCCGCCGAGGACTTCCAGCTGCTCGTCGAGCGGTCGAAGCGGTTCATCCACGACGGCGACGTGTTCCAGGTGGTGATCTCCCAGCGCTTCGATCACGAGGTCACCGCGGAGCCGATCGACGTCTATCGGGTGCTGAGGACCCTCAACCCGAGCCCGTACATGTACCTGCTCTCCCTCGTCGCGCCGGACGGCGAGCCGTACTGGATCGTCGGCTCGTCCCCCGAGGCGCTGGTCAAGGTCGAGAATCGCCGGGTCTACATGCACCCGATCGCCGGTTCCCGACCGCGGGGCCTCGGCCCGGAGGAGGACCTGGCCCTCGCCGACGAGCTGCTCGGCGACCCCAAGGAGCGGGCGGAGCACCTGATGCTCGTGGACCTCGCCCGCAACGACCTGCTCAAGGTGTGCGCACCCGGCTCCGTCGAAGTCAGCGAGTTCATGCAGGTGGAGCGGTTCAGCCACATCATGCACCTCGTCTCGTCGGTCGAGGGCGACCTGCGCTCCGGGGCGACCCCGCTCGAGGTGTTCAGGGCGACCTTCCCCGCCGGCACGCTGTCCGGGGCGCCGAAACCCAGGGCGCTGGAGATCATCGACGAGCTGGAGGTCGCCCAGCGCGGGCTGTACGGGGGAGTGGTCGGCTACTTCGGCTTCGCCGGCGACCTCGACCTGGCGATCGCGATCCGCACCATGAGCATCTCGAGGGGCGTCGCCCATGTCCAGGCGGGCGCAGGCCTCGTCGCCGACTCCGATCCCGCGGCCGAGCAGCAGGAGTCGCAGAACAAGGCCGCGGCGCCCCTGCGCGCGGTGGCCGTGGCCAACACGATGAGGAGGGTGGGATGAGGGGGCCGCGCGGGCTGAAGAACCTCAGTCTCATCGCCTCCATCCTGCTGAGCGGCCTCACCCTGCTCGGCTGGACCGGGCAGTGGTACACGCTGCGGCTCGGCGGCTCGGAGGCGGGGACCTCCGCCATCTCCGTCGGCGGCGACGTCGCGGCTCCCGGCCTGATCGCCCTCGCCCTCGCCGGACTCGCGCTCGTGGCGGCGCTGGCCATCGCCGGCCCGTTCTTCCGGGTCGTGCTCGGCCTGTTGCAGGCGCTCATCGGCTTCACGATCGGGCTGTCGAGCATCCTGGCCATCCACGACCCCGTGCACGCCTCGGCCGCGCTGATCACGAGCACGACCGGCGTCAGCGGGCGGCTGTCCATCGCCCGCCTCGTCGTCGGCGTCTCGCAGACGGCGTGGCCGTGGTTCACCCTCGTGGTGGGGGCGCTCACGATCGCCCTGGGCGTGGTGGTGCTGGTGACCGGTCGGCGCTGGCCCGGCTCGTCCAGACGCTACCAGCCGGTGCGGCTGGAGCCAGCGGACGGCGAGGCGAATGCGGTGTCCGATTGGGACACGTTGAGCGGCGGGAGCGATCCGACCTCGCGCTAGACTCGTGCCTGAACCCACGGAGGAGAGTTGTGAGCGAAGACATTTCAGAGCCGGGCGAGGGAAACTCGCCCGCCGCCTGGACGGCCGTCATCATCATGTTGCTGGCGTTCACCATCGGGACGATCGCCTTCTTTTTCGACCAGCCGGTCATCGTCTGGGCGTCCGTCGGCCTGCTCGTCGTCGGGCTCATCGTCGGCAAGGTCATGTCGAGCCTCGGCTACGGCGTGTCCGGGTCGAAGCTCACCCCGAAAGAGCACTAGCAGGGTGCTCTCCGATCTTCTTGCCGGCGCCCTCGAGGACGCCTCGGAGCGCCGCGCGGTGCGCGGGTTCGCCGAGGTCGAGGCCGCGGCCCTCTCCCGCCCTCCCGCCATCGACGCGCTCGAGGCGCTCGCCCCCTCCGACCGGGTCAGGATCATCGCGGAGGTCAAACGGTCCAGCCCGTCCAGGGGCGCCCTCGCGGACATCCCGGACCCCGCGGCCCTCGCCGTCTCCTACGAGACGGGAGGAGCCAGCGCGATCAGCGTCCTCACCGAGGGCAGGAGGTTCGGCGGATCGCTCGCCGACCTCGAGGCGGTCCGCGAGGCGGTCAGGGTCCCCGTGCTGCGCAAGGACTTCATGGCCGAGCCGTATCAGATCCTCGAGGCACGGGCATCCGGCGCCGACATCGTCCTGCTCATCGTCGCCGCCCTCGAACAGCGCGAGCTCGCCGGCCTGTTCGCCCTCGCGACGGCCCTCGGCATGACCGCGCTCGTCGAGACCCACGGCGCGGACGAGGTGTCCCGCGCGCTCGACATCGGCGCCGGGCTCATCGGCGTCAACGCCAGGGACCTGACCACCTTCGAACTCGACCAGGACCTCTTCGGCAGGCTGGCCGGGCAGATCCCCTCCGGGGTCATCCGCGTCGCGGAGTCCGCGGTCAAGGGAGCGGCCGATGTCGCGCACTACCGGGAGGCGGGCGCGGACGTCGTGCTGGTCGGTGAGGCGCTCGTAACGGGAGACCCAGTGCAGACCCTCGCAGAATTCCTCGGCGCCTGATGGCCCTTCGCGATCAGACCGGACCGTACTTCGGCGCCTACGGCGGACGATTCGTCCCCGAGTCGCTCATCGCCGCCCTCGACGAGCTGGATGCGGCCTACCGGGCAGCGAAGGTCGACCCGCTCTTCCAGGCGGAGCTCGCCGCGCTGCACGCCACCTACACGGGACGGCCGTCGATCATCACGGAGGTTCCCCGCTTCGCGGAGCGGGCGGGCGGCGCCAGGGTCATCCTCAAGCGCGAGGACCTCAACCACACCGGCTCGCACAAGATCAACAACGTGCTCGGCCAGGCCCTGCTCGCCCGCAGGCTCGGCAAGACCCGGCTCATCGCGGAGACGGGCGCGGGTCAGCACGGGGTCGCGACGGCGACGGCCGCGGCGCTCTTCGGAATGGACTGCGTCATCTACATGGGCGAGGTCGACACCGAGCGTCAGGCGCTCAACGTGGCGAGGATGCGGCTGCTCGGCGCCGTGGTGATCCCGGTGACCGCGGGCTCCCGCACGCTCAAGGACGCGATCAACGAGGCCCTGCGGGACTGGGTCGCGAACGTCGACAACACCCACTACCTGCTCGGGACCGTCGCCGGCCCGCATCCGTTCCCCGTCATGGTGCGCGACTTCCACAAGATCATCGGCGAGGAGGCGCGCAGGCAGGTGCTCGAGCTCACCGGCCGGCTCCCGGATGCGGTCACCGCCTGCGTCGGCGGCGGGTCGAACGCGATGGGCATCTTCCATGCGTTCCTCGACGATCCCGATGTCGCGCTGTACGGCTACGAGGCGGCGGGTGAGGGCGCGGACACGCCGAGACACGCCGCCACCATCACCAAGGGGCGTCCTGGGGTGCTGCACGGCGCACGCAGCTACCTGCTGCAGGACGAGGACGGCCAGACGATGGAGTCGCACTCCATCTCGGCCGGTCTCGACTACCCGGGCGTCGGACCGGAGCACGCCTGGCTCTCCGACATCGGGAGGGCCCACTACCTGCCGATCACCGACGACGAGGCGATGAGCGCGTTGCGGCTGCTCGCGAGGACCGAGGGCATCATCCCGGCCATCGAGTCCGCGCACGCGCTGGCCGGCACGATCAAGCTCGGCAGGGAGCTGGGGCCGGATGCGACCATCCTGGTCAACCTGAGCGGTCGCGGCGACAAGGACATGGAGACGGCCGGCAAGTACTTCGACATCCTCGACACCGAGGCGTTGACCGCCGAGGCCGCCGGCACCCTCCCCGACGAGGGCGGCGCACGGGGGGACAACGCGTGAGCGCCACCGGTTCCCCGGTCGAGGCCGCCATCGCCTCCCGCACCGCCTCGAGCGGCGGCGCCCTCATCGGCTACCTCCCCGCGGGCTTCCCCGACCTCCGCACGAGCATCGAGGCGGCCGTGACCCTCGCGGAGAACGGGGTCGACGTCATCGAGTTCGGCCTGCCGTACTCCGATCCGGTGATGGACGGCCCGGTGATCCAGGCGGCGACCGTTCGCGCCCTCGCCGGGGGTTTCCGCATCCACGACGGTTTCGAGGCGGTCGCGGAGATCGCCTCGAGGACCACGGTCCCCGTCCTTGTCATGACCTACTGGAACCCGGTCGTCCAGTTCGGCGTCGACCGGTTCGCCGACGAGCTGAAGGCGGCGGGGGGAGCGGGACTGATCACCCCCGACCTCGTGCCCGACGAGGCCGGCGACTGGCTCGCGGCCTCTGAGCGCACCGGGCTCGACCGGGTCTTCCTCGCCGCCCCGTCGTCGACGGATGCGCGGCTGGTGCGGGCCGTCGAGAGCAGCCGCGGTTTCGTCTACGCCGTCTCCACGATGGGGACGACGGGTGCCCGCCACGACGTCGATCGCGCGGCGAAGACCCTCGTCGGCCGCCTGCGTGCCGCCGGCGCGACCTCGACCTGCGTCGGTCTCGGCATCTCCACGGCCGCCCAGGTCCGCGAGGTCCTGCAGTATGCGGACGGGGCGATCGTCGGTTCCGCGCTCGTCAAGGCCCTCGCCGACGACGGCCTCGACGGCCTCGCCACCGCAGCCTCCCGCCTGGCGGCGGGCTGTACGCTTAGCTAGTTCTCCGCAAGCTCCAGCACGAAAGGTGGGCCAGGACTTTGGTTCTTCCCCTGAGCATTCCCAGCCCGAGCGACTCCTGGCAGGTGTTCCACATCGGCCAATGGCTGCGGGACATCGGGCTCGGCTGGTTCACCCTCAACGTGGACGTTCGCGCCTATGCGATCTGCATCCTCATCGGCATCGTCGTCGCCGCCCTCCTCACCAACCGACGCCTCAAGCAGCGCGGCGCCGAGCCGGGCATCGTGCTCGACGTCGCCCTCTGGTCGGTTGTGCTCGGCATCATCGGCGCCCGCATCTTCCACGTCCTGACCCATCCGGACGACTACTTCGGGGCAGGCAAGAACCTCTGGGCCGTGTTCTACGTCTGGGAGGGCGGGATCGCGATCTTCGGCGCGCTCATCGGCGGCGCCATCGGCACCTACATCGGGTGCCGCATCACCGGTCTGCGCTTCTGGAGCTTCGCCGACGCACTCGCTCCCGGCCTCCTGCTCGCGCAGGCCCTCGGGCGGTTCGGCAACTACTTCAATCACGAACTCTTCGGTCTGCCGACCAATCTCCCGTGGGGACTCCAGATCGAGTCGGACAATCCGGCGGTGCCTGTCGGCCTGCCCGCGGGGACCCTGTTCCTGCCCACCTTCCTCTACGAGATCATCTGGGACCTCATCGGCGTCGCGGTCATCCTCTATCTCGGCAGGCGGTTCCGGCTGCAGTGGGGCAAGACGATCGCCGTCTACTTCATCTGGTACGGCATCGGCCGCAGCTACCTCGAGTCGATTCGCATCGACCCGAGCCTGATCTTCCTCGGGGTGCGCACCAACATCTGGGCGGCCTGGGCCGCGATCGTCGTCGGCCTGGTCATCTTCATCGTCCAGTCGCGCCGCCACCCCGGTCTCGAGCCGAGCCCGTATCTCCCCGGGCGGGAATGGTCCCCGAAGCCTGCGGTAGACTCGCAGGACACCTATTCAGACACCGATGACGACGGCAACGACGCCGGCATCACCACACCAACAGCGTCTGGATCACGGGTCGCCGAGAAGACCGTCACAAGCGGGACTGGCACGAATTCGTAGGTAGGACGCGCCGGACAGAGGCTCGTCGGCCTTCATCCTTTGGGCCGTCGTCGTCCCACAGCCCCATTTTCTTCGTGAGGACGGTTCGAAAATGGCTCTCCCGCCACCCTTTTCCCGGTTCGGCACCACACCGGGCGCCGTCGGTCTGTACGACCCGCGCCGTGAGCGTGACGCCTGCGGCCTCGCCATGGTCGCGACGCTGCGCGGCACGGCAGGGCACGACATCATCGACGCGGCGCTCGGGGCGCTGCGCAATCTCGAACACCGCGGGGCGATCGGCTCCGACGCCGGCACGGGCGACGGGGCGGGCATCGTCACCCAGATCCCCGACGCCTTCCTGAGGGCCGTCGCCGGCTTCGAGCTGCCGGCGCAGGGCGCCTACGTGGTGGGCACGGCCTTCCTCCCGACGGACGCCCGCGAGCGCGAGGAGATCAAGGCCGGCATCGAGCGACTGGCGACCGCGGAGCACCTGCGGGTCCTCGGCTGGCGAACGGTCCCGGTCCGCCCGGAGGTCCTCGGCAACCTGGCCAGGGAGGCCATGCCCGCCTTCGAACAGCTGTTCCTGTCCGGCGCGGTCTCCTCGGAGTCCGGAGACCTCGCCGGCATCGCCCTCGACCGGCTGTCGTTCCGCCTCCGCAAGCGTGCGGAGCGGGAGCTGAACGTCTACTTCCCCTCGCTGAGCTGCCGGACCCTCGTCTACAAGGGCATGGTCACCACGCTCCAGCTGGAGCCGTTCTACCCCGACCTGGCCGATGAGCGCTTCGCCTCGAAGCTCGCCCTCGTGCACTCGCGTTACTCGACGAACACCTTCCCGTCCTGGCCGCTCGCCCAGCCGTTCCGGATGATCGCCCACAACGGCGAGATCAACACCGTGCAGGGCAACCGCAACTGGATGCGCGCGCGCCAGTCCCAGCTCGAATCGGACCTCCTCGGCGACCTCGCCCCGATCCTCCCGATCGTCACCCCGGGAGCCAGCGACTCCGCGTCCTTCGACGAGGTGGTGGAGCTGTTGAACCTCGGCGGCCGGTCGCTCCCGCACGCGATGATGATGATGGTCCCGGAGGCCTACGAGAACCAGGTCGACATCGATCCGGCGCGCCGCGACTTCTACGAGTACCACTCCATGCTGATGGAGCCGTGGGACGGCCCTGCCGCCCTCGTCTTCACCGACGGCACGCTTGTCGGGGCGACCCTCGACCGGAACGGCCTGCGTCCCGGCCGCTACCTGGTCACCGACGACGGCCTGGTCGTGCTGGCCAGCGAGATCGGCGTCCTGGAGATCGACCAGAGCAGGGTGGTCCGCAAGGGCAGGCTCCGCCCCGGCAAGATGTTCCTCGTCGACACGGAGGCCGGCCGCCTCATCGAGGACGACGAGATCAAGTCCTCCCTCGCCGCCTCGGAGCCGTGGGGGCAGTGGCTCGAGCACGGACGCATCAACCTCAAGGACCTGCCGGAGCGCGAGCACATCGTGCACACGCCCGCCTCCGTCACCCGCAGGCAGCGCACCTTCGGCTACACGGAGGAGGAGGTGCGCATCCTGCTCAAGCCCATGGCCGAGAACGGT
>NZ_DASWPB010000111.1:0-25979 GCF_036404185.1 Lacisediminihabitans sp.
GGTGTCGAACGCACCTCGAAGGTCATCAATTCGCTCAAGGGCGGATTCGGCGGCGCATTCGAGCTGGACGGGCTCGATGGCAAGGACAACGGCTACATCTCGGGCGTCAGCACGCCGGTGGAGTACGGCGAGTCCGAGATCGACGTCACGGTACTGCGGTACGCGCTGCGCCGGGACTCCGGCGGTCCGGGGAGATGGCGTGGCGGTCTCGGTCGAGAGCTGGTGTTCCGCATCGACTCCGACGGCAGCAACGTGCTGGCCAGAGGGCTCGAGCGGTTCGTGTTCCGCCCCTGGGGCGTTGCGGGCGGCAAGCCGGCAGCTCCCTCCGAACTGGTGGTCAACGAGGGCAGACCGGATGAGGCCCGGTATCAGAAGATCGACATGCTCGAGCTCTCCCGCGGCGATACGGTCACCGTGCGGGTGCCAGGCGGCGGCGGCTACGGAGATCCCTTCCTGCGTGATCCGGAGGAGGTGCTCGTCGATGTGCGGCAGGACCTCGTCTCCATCGAGAGCGCCCGGACCGACTACGGGGTCGTGTTCGTCGCGGGCAACGGTCCGGTGGAAATCGATCTGCCCGCGACGGTCGCTCTGCGGGCTTCGACAGCTCGTCGGCCCGCGGAGCTGGACGGGCGGGTGACCTACGACGTGGGTGACGAGCGTCGCGCCTGGGAGGCGGTGTTCTCCCCGGCGTGGTACGAGCGGTTCGTGGCGACGCTGTTCGGGCTGCCGCCGGCGGAGCGCACGCCGCGACGCGCGACGCTGTTCGATGCGGTGCTCGCGGTGCTTCCGGCCGGCTTCCCGCTGCCGGGCGGGACTGAACGGGAACGGCAGGATGCCGCCGCGGTGGCCGAGCGCCTGCTCGCGCAGCTCGAGGCGGACCTCGCCGCCCGGACCGCATCCGCGTAATGGGGCCGTCATTCGATCCGGTCGTCGATCCGGTCGTGTTCGGAGCCCTTGCGGCCAAACTCCAGGCGGTCGCCGTGCAGATGAGTTTTGCACTCAAGCGAACCAGCCGATCGTTGTACGTCAAAGACGGCGAGGACTTTTGCGCATCCATCATGGGCCTCGACGGTCTGCTGCTGACGGCACCGGACACCGTGGGATCCACATTGCTGACCCTGGTCGACGCGACAGAGGCGATCGCCGCGGTCCCGGACCTGGCTCCCGGTGACGTCATCATCGCCAACGACGCCCACACCTCCGGCGCCCTCTCGACGCATCTTGCCGACCTGCACGTCATCGAGCCCTACTACGTCGAGGGCGAGCTGGTGGGCTACGGCTGGGCGTTCGTGCACTCCTCGGACATCGGCGGCAGGGTTCCGAGCAGCATTTCGCCGTTCAACACGGATGTCTACCAGGAGGGCCTGCAGCTGCCGCCGGTGCGCCTGGTGAAGGGCGGGGAAATCGACGATGAGATCGAGGCGCTCATCCGACGCAATTCGCGCACGCCCGACGCCAACTCGGCCGACATCCGCGCCATGCTCGCGGCGCTGCGGCTGGGCCATCGCGCCGTGACCGACCTGGTCGCCGAGTACGGGAGTCATACGTTCTTGGCGGCGCAGCGCGACATCCTCGGGTATTCGGAGCGGCGCGCGAGGGACATCTTCACCTCCCTACCACCGGGACGGCATCGGTTCAGCGACTATCTCGATGACGACGCTCTGAGCCCCTACCCGGTGCGGTACGCGGTCGCCCTGGAGGTGGATGAGGCGGGCGGTCTTACCGTGGACTTCACCGGTACAGACCCGCAGGTGTCGTCCGCGTTCAATATCGTGAGCAAAGGGCGGCCGCATCCCATGCTCACCGGTCGCGTTCGTTCGTCGTTGGTCACGCTCGACCCCGCTTTCCCCAACGACGCGGGCCAGGTGCGTGCAGTGACGGTGATCGCCCCGGAGGGAACGATCGTCAACGCGGTGCACCCCGCGGCCGTGGGAGTCCGTCACGGTTCCGCCGTGCGGGTGAGCGATGCGCTCGGCGGAGCGTTTCTCGCCATGGCACCGCAGGTGATGCCGGCGGCCGGCAGCGGCGTCGTCGTTCCGGTGGTCGTCTCCCAGCGGCGCGGGCACGCGCGGGGCTCGCAAGTGCTCACCCGCCTCTTCGGCGGCTTCGGCGCCGCAAATGGGCTGGACGGTCACGATGGTAAGGACAACGGCTACAGCAACCTCGCCTCGAGTCCTGTCGAGACGGCAGAGGCGGAGCTGCGTCTCACCGTGTTGGATTACAGCCTGCGTCCGGACTCCGGGGGTCCCGGCCGGTGGCGCGGGGGAGTGGGGCGCCAGCTCACCTTCCGCGTCGATGAGGACGGAACGCAGGTATTGGCCAGGGGGCTGGAGCGTTTTGTCTTCCGACCGTGGGGTGCGAACGGTGGGCGGCCGGGTGCGCCGACCGAGGTGATCGTCAATGCCGGCCGATCGGTCGAACAGCGGCACCGGAAGATCGACGTGCTGTATCTCGACGCGGGCGACACCATCACCTTCCGCACGCCGGGCGGAGGCGGCTTCGGCGATCCGTTTCTTCGGGAACCGGCCAGCGTCCTCTCGGATGTGCGTCGCGGCCTGGTCGGCTGGGAGAGCGCACGCCGCGACTACGGAGTGGCCCTCGGCGGCGGCCCGGGCACTGAGACCATCGATGAGGCGGCGACCGCCCGAGCGCGCGCCGGGCATGTTGTCGTCGCCGGCGGGATCGACGTCGGGGTCGAACGCCGTCGCTGGGCGACGGTCTTCACCGAGGACTGGCACGATCGCTTCGCGGCCGCGCTGCTCGCCAACGGGGTGGGTCAGAGTCCGCGCCTCCGGGATGGGCTCTACGACTCGGTGTTCGGCCTGCTGCCCGCCGACTTCCCCGTCGCAGAGGCAAGCGCGGAACAGCTCGCGACGGCAGGTGCGGAGGCGGAGAGACTGCTTGTCGAACTCGAGTCGCGATCGGCTCGGTCAGGCTGACGGCATCGGGTGCCCTCGCTCGTCGAGATCGACTGCGACGCCGATCGGGCGCCGGGCCTATCCGTTCGTGACGCCGGTGATCGACTCCGCGATGCGGACGAGACGGGTGCGATCGCTCGCCGAGACCTCGTTCAGGAGCCGCGCGATCCCGTCGTTCACGGTCGCGGCGAGGTGCACCGCGAGCCGCGAACCCTGCGCCGTGAGGGAGACGATGGTGACCCTGGCGTCCTCCGGGGACGTGGTCCTCGCCACGAGCCCCCGGCGTTCCGCGCGGTCGATCAGGCCGGAGACGGACGAGCGATCGAGACCGAGGTACTCGGCGAGCGCGGCCATGCTCGGGGCGCGGTCGCGCAGGATACCGAGCATCCTCAGCTGGGTCACCGACAGCTCGTGCTCCGCCGCCGAGCGGGTGAGCACGGCCGACACGGCAAAGCTCACCTGCACCAGGGCATCGACCACGGGCGCCGTGGCCGACGGGGAAGCGTCTTCGGTCATTCGCCCAGCCTAGTTGATTTAGTTCGTGACACCAACTATATTGATTGGTGTCACGAACTATTTTGAGTGGCGAGGTTCCGAGAGAGGATGAGCCATGCGTGCCGCAGTGGTGAGAACGTTCGACAGTGTCCCGCGATACGAGGAGTTCGCGGGGCCCGTGCCCGCGAACGACCACGAGGAGGTGGTCGAGGTGCTCGCGGCCGGGCTGCATCCACGAGTCCGATCCCAGGCGGACGGCTCGCACTACACCTCGACGGAGGAACTGCCGCTGATCCCGGGAATCGACGGCGTCGGCCGCCGCGCGGACGGGTCGCTCGTCTACTTCATCCTCCCCGACACCGTTTACGGCTCGATGGCCGAGCGCACCGTGATCGACGTCCGCCGCAGCGTGCCGCTGCCCGCCGACGCGGATGCGGTGCTCCTGGCCGCCGCGATGAATCCGGCCATGTCGTCCTGGGTCGCGCTGCGCAAACGGATCGCCTTCGAACCGGGACGGTCCGTGCTCATCCTCGGCGCGACCGGATCCGCGGGGCAGCTGGCCATCCAGGTCGCGAAGCGCCTCGGCGCGAGCCGGGTGGTCGCGGCGGGCCGTGACGCCGATCGCCTCGCCGCCCTCGGAGCGCTCGGGGCGGATGCGACGATCGACCTCGCCGCGGCCCCCGAGCGGGTCGCGGCGCAGTTGGCCGCCGAGGCGGCCGACGTCGACGTCGTCCTCGACTACCTCTGGGGGGCACCGGCCGAGTCGGCCATCATGCCCCTGCTGACGGCGCGCGCGGATCGTGGCAAGCTCCTCTCCTGGATCGAGATCGGGAGCGTTGCCGGCCCGGACATCACCCTGCCCTCCGCGGCCCTGCGGCAGGCGAACGTCCAGTTCCTGGGAAGCGGGCAGGGCTCCGTCACCGCGGCCGGCATCCTCGAGGTCCTGCCCTCGCTGGTCGAGGAGATCGACGCCGGCACCTTCTCGATCGACGTCGTGACCCGGCCGCTCGCCGAGGTCGAACGGATCTGGACCGAGTCGCCGGACCGATCCACCGAGCGGATCGTCTTCGTGCCTGCTTCGTGAAGGGTGCCGCCGGCCGGATGCCGGCTGTCGCTGCGGCGTGACGTCGTTCAGGTTCCCGTCGCGCCGCAGCCGCAGGACTCCCGCAGGACGAGCCGCACCGCGAGCTCGTGGTGGGACGGCCCCGGATCGATTCCGTCGATGAGATCGAAGAGGCGCTCCGTCGCCACCCTGGCCATGTCGTCCGCCGGGACGTGGACCGTGGTGATCCCCGGTGTGGTCAGACGGGAGAGTCCGAAGTCGTCGAAGCCGACGATGGAGACGTCCTGCGGCACCGCGATGCCCCGGGACTTGAGCACCTGGAGGCCGCCGAACGCCATGTCGTCGTTCGCGAACACGATGCCGTCGATCTCCCGCAGCTCCGGCCCGAGCCCGAGCACGGCGTCCGTTCCGGCCTGCTCGCTGAAGTCTCCCTCGACGATCCGACTGGAACCCAGCAGTCCGTGAGCGGCGACGGCGGCGAGGAATCCCTCTCGCCGGTCGATCGCCGTCTGATGGTCCATCGGACCGGTGACGTGCAGCAGCCGCGTTCGCCCGTGCGCCTGGATGAGGTGTTCCGTGATGGACCGGCTGGCCGCGACGTCGTCGATGCCGACGCTCACGGAGGTCGGCAGATAGGGGAAGTTGCCGATCAGCACGAGGGGCAGCCCGCTCTGGCTCAGCCGCTCGATGTTGAGGTCGGTGACGGCGGCGCTGGTGACGATCGCGCCGTCCGCGCTCTTGGAGCGCATCACCCGCTCGTAGGCGGCGAGGCCGTGGGCCTCGTCGGGGTTCGTCGAGACGAGCACCTGGGTGTCGCGTTCGTTGGCCACGGAGGAGACGCCGGTGAGCACGTGCATGAAATAGCTGTGCCCGAAGACGTGCTGGGTGGTGTTCGGCACGATCAGCGCGATCGCACCTGCCCGTTGGCTGCGCAGTGCACGCCCGGCCGAGCTCGGCACGTACCCGAGGCGGGCCGCGGCGGCGCGAACGGCGGTCTTCGTCTTGGCGCTGATCCTCGGGCTGTCCGCCAGGGCCATCGAGGCGGCCGCGGCGGTGATGCCCACCTGCTCGGCGACGTCGCGCAGCTTCACCCGGCTCTGCGCATCCGGAACATCGGTCATGGCCTTCTCGGTTCTGATTCGTGGTTCATCGTTAAAGCACCCGGTAGCAACTTACCCGGGGACGAGGCCCGGTTCGGTCCGCTCTCGGCGCGGATCTCGGCATCGATTCGATTCCTTCGCGGTCGAGGGGGCCGACGACTTGATTCTCGGCTCCGGATGGGGCAATAATCTATTTTAACGATTAAGCAGCTCTCACCGAGCACGGTGGGAGTATTTTTTGACGAGGATGCTTTAACGATAAAGCATTTCCGGTGAATGATCGTGGATCGGATGAGCCCCCTGGCTCCGTCCGATGGCAACCAAGCAGTTCGTCTGTTCATCAGTTCAAAGGAGAGCACAACCATGAAGAGGAAGATCCCGCTCGTCGTCGGAACGGTTGGAGTGATGCTCGCGCTTGCGGCCTGCTCCGGCACGTCCGCATCGAGCCCGTCCGGTGGCAAGGTCACCCTGACGATGTGGACGGGGTTCACCGGCGGCGACCGGCCGGGATACGCGCAGATCGTCAAGGACTACAACGCCTCGCAGGACAAGGTCAAGGTCGTCATGGACGTCGAGCCGTGGGACACCATCCAGCAGAAGCTCCCGTCCGCCTGGCTCACCGGCCAGGGCCCGGACCTCGCCGCTCCCAGCAGCGATCCCAACGTCATCGCCCAGTACGTCAAGACCGGTTCCGTGCTCCCCATCACCGAGACCGGGAGCGGATCGGGCAAGGTGAACGTCGGCGACATCGCACCGGCGCTCATCAAGGAGTTCACCTACAACAAGAAGCTCTACGCGGTGCCCGCCAACTACGCGACCCTCAGCCTCTATTACAACAAGACCGAGTTCGCGGCCGCGGGGATCTCCTCCCCTCCGACGACCCTCGCGGAGTTCAAGGCCGACGCGCAGAAGCTCACGATCGACGGCGGCACCAAGCAATACGGTCTTGCTCTCGCGGACAACAACACGATTCAGATGTGGCCCATCCTCCAGTGGCTCGAGGGCGGTGACATCGTCAACGCGAAGGGCTGCAGCGTGCTGCAGACCTCTGCGGGGCAGAGCAGCCTGAAGGCCTGGAGCGATCTCGTGGTGGACGACAAGGTCGCTCCCGTCGGCCTCACCGGCGCGGAGGCCGATTCGCTCTTCTCCGCTGGCAAGGCCGCGATGGAGATGAACGGGCCGTGGGCGGCATCCGGATTCAAGTCCGCCGGCATCGACCTGGGGATCGCGAAGATCCCGGTGGGTGTCGACGGCGCCGTGACGCTCGGCTCGACGGCGCCGCTCGCCATCTCCGCCAAGACCAAGCACGCGCAGCAGGCACAGGAATTCCTCGCCTACTACACGAGCAAGGCCGTGCAGAAGAAGTTCTCGCTGACCACCGGCTTCCCGCCGGTTCGCACCGATCTCGCCGACGACGCCCAGCTCAAGGCCGATCCCGTCATCTCGATCTTCGCCGCTCAGGTGTCCGACGCGCGTCTCTACCTTCCCCACGTGACGAACGCGACCCAGGTGGATGCGAACGGCTACATCCCGCTCATCGGCCAGATCACCCGGGGTCAGAGCGTCGCGACGCAGACCGCGGCGGCGGCGAAGACCATCAACGCCCTCACGGGGTGCAGTTCATAGTGAGCGCCGAAACGATCAATCGGGGCGGGGTGCGTCCGGGCGGACGCTCCCTGCCCCAGGCGGGACACCGCGACGGAGCGCCGGCGCGGAAGCGCCGCCGCATCCGGTGGCAGCCGGCCTGGATGTTCATGGCACCGAGCCTGCTGATCCTGGGTGTGTTCGTGGTCTGGCCGATCGTCGTCTCGTTCTGGTACAGCCTGCACGACTGGACCATCGGGGCGGCCACGCAGCAGTGGGTCGGATTCGGCAACTACGTGAAGCTGTTCCACGATCCCCAGTTCTGGAACGCCCTGGGCAACACCCTCGAGTTCACGATCGCCTCGGTGGTCATCCTGGTCATCCTGGGTTTCCTCGCCGCGCTCGGGCTCATGAGCGAGGGGCTGTTCAGCCGCATGGTGAGGTCGGTCTTCTTCTTCCCCACCATCGTGTCTCTGACCTCGATCGGCCTCGTCTGGCGATTCCTGCTCGACCCCGACATCGGTCTGGTCGCGGGCCTCACCCAGTTTTTCGGGGCGACGCCCATCGGCTGGCTGCAGTCCACGACGCTGGCGCTGCCGGCCATCATCTTCGTGGACGTGTGGAAGAACGTCGGGTTCACCATGATCATCCTCCTGGCCGGCCTCAAGGGCGTTCCCCAGGAACGATATGAGGCGGCCCGTCTGGACGGCGCCAACGGCCGTCAGCTCGTGCGCTTCGTGACGGTGCCCGGCATCCGTCCGACGCTCCTGTTCGCGACGATGATCCTCACCATCCAATCGCTGCAGGTCTTCGACCTGGTCTACGTGATGACCGGCGGAGGGCCCGTCTTCTCGACGGACACCCTCGTGACGGAGATCTTCCGCGACGGGTTCGTGAACTTCCAGACCGGTTACGCCTCGGCGATCTCCTGGGTGCTGTTCATCGTGATCATGGCGATCTCCGCTTTTCTCCTCCGAGTCTTTAGGTACAACGATGTCGACTGATACGCAGATGTCATCCCGCAGACGCCTCACGCGTCCGCTCGGATCAACCGTCAAATGGATCCTCCTCGGTATCGGGGTGATCTTCGCCCTCGTGCCGTTCATCTGGATGGTCTCCGGGTCCTTCCGCAGCGAGAGCGACCTGTTCCACAATCCGGCGAGCCTCTTCCCGACCTCGTGGACCCTTCACGGCTACGAGGGCGTGTGGAAGCAACTGCCGTTCCTTCGGCTGCTCCTCAACACCTTCGTGTTCGCCGGGGTGACGACCGTGTTGTGCCTGTTGTTCGACTCGATGTGCGCCTATGCCCTCGCCCGTCTCCGTTTCCGCGGGAGGACGCTGTGCTTCTGGCTGGTGATCGCGACGCTGATGGTGCCCTTCCAGGTCACCCTGATCCCCGTGTTCATCGAGCTCTTCCACCTGAACTGGCTCAACACCTACCAGGGCCTCATCATCCCCCGGGCGACCAGCGCGTTCGGGATCTTCCTGCTGCGTCAGTTCTTCATCAGCATCCCGACGGAGCTCGACGAGGCCGCTCGGATCGATGGCGCGGGTCATTTCCGCATCTACTGGAATGTCATCCTTCCGCTTGCCAAGCCCGCGCTGGCCACGGTCGCCCTGCTGAACTTCATGAACCTCTGGAACGACCTGCTCTGGCCGCTCGTGATCACCAGCTCGTCCACGATGCGCACCCTGCCCGCCGGGCTGACGCTGTTCGGCGGCCAGCACGTGACCGACCACGCCGTGCTCCTGGCCGGGGCGACGATCTCGCTGCTTCCCCTGGCGCTCGCCTTCTTCTTCGCTCAACGCTATTTCGTCGCGGGTGTCGCGACGACCGGACTGAAATGACGTCATGAACTCCGACTTCCTCAAGGGCTCCTTCACCTGGATCGCGGGAATCGAGGACACCTGTGTGTACCCGCCGAGCGGTTTCGGCATGCAGTCCCTCGACGAGTACGACCTGACCGAGCACACGCTCCACTGGCGCGATGACCTGACACTGGCCAGGGACCTCGGCGCGACGGCGGTGCGCTACGGGGTCAACTGGCCCCTGGTGCACACGGGGCGGGACTCCTTCGACTGGTCCTTCCTCGACGAACGCCTGCGGTTCGCCCACGAGGAACTGGGGCTGACCGTGATCGCCGACCTCGTCCACTACGGAACCCCGACCTGGCTGGAGGGCTCGTTCGCCGATCCGGGTTATCCCGAGGCCATCGAGGCCTTCGCCGGAGAGTTCGCCGCTCGTTATCGCGGGATCGTCGATCACCTCACGCCCCTCAACGAGCCGTTGACCACGGCCTCCTTCTGTGGGCTACGCGGCGTCTGGCCGCCGGCCCTCACCGGCTGGGCAGGCTGGACGACCGTCGTCATGGGCATGGTCCACGGGATGCGGCGGACGATCTCCGCGGTGCGCGCGGCGAACCCGGATGCGGTCATCGTGCACGTGGAGGCATCCTCGCTCTACCGGGCGTCGGAGACCGAACTGGAGCTGCGCGCGGCGCTGCTCCACTCGCTGGGGATGCTGCCGACCGACCTGCTGCTCGGCAGGGTCACCCGCGATCACGACATGCACGGATGGCTGGTGGAGCACGGGGCCGACCCGGATGCGCTCGCCTCGTTCACGGAGGACGTGCCCGTCGTCGACCTCATGGGCGTGAACTACTACCCCGATCTGTCGCCGAGAACGCTCATGCGCATCGATGGCGAGGTCGCCCAGATCGCGACCAACAGATGGCAGGAGGGGCTCACGACGAGCCTCACGCACTTCGCGGAGCGGTATGGCATTCCGGTCCTCATCACCGAGACGAGCATCGAGGGAGACGACGACGTTCGCGCGGAGTGGCTCGACGACTCCGCGCGGGCCGTGTCGGAGCTCCGCGAGGAGGGGCTCGACATCCGCGGGTACACCTGGTGGCCGCTGCTCGACTTCGTCGACTGGTCGTATGCCTCCGGAGGCCGGAACGTGGAGGAGTTCCTCCTGGTCGCGACCCTCGCGGACGGCGCCGATGTGCCGTCCGCCCAGACGGCGATCTCCGCGGATCCCCTCCTGGGCAAGACGGCGTTCCTGCGGAGGATGGGGCTCATCCGGCTCGAGGAATCCGCGGACGGGAGCCTCGAGCGGATCCCCACGATCGCGGCGACGCATTTCCGCGAGCTCTCGCGCGGACCGGCGGCTGTCGTGGGGGACGCCGATGCGTGAACCGGCCTACGGCGGCTACTTCGCCGACCCCTTCCTCCTGCGCACCCCCGAGGGGTTCGTCGCATACGGCACCGGCCGCCCGGGAACGAGCGCCGCGGGCTCGTTCACCGCGCTCGTCTCCGAGGATCTGCGGTCGTGGCGTTCGGCTGGCCCCGTGCTCCGCGGGCCGGACGGGGCGCTGGGAACCGACTACTGGGCGCCGGAGGTGGTCTACGCCGATGGCGTCTATTGGATGTACTACTCGGTGGGCCACGGGATCGTCGGGCACCATCTCCGCGTGGCGCGGGCCGAGTCCGCGCTCGGCCCGTTCATCGACGCCGGGGTGAACCTCACGACGGACCTGCCGTTCGCCATCGATCCCCACCCCTTTCGCGATCGGGACGGCACCTGGTACCTCTACTTCGCCAGGGACGTGCTCGACGCGGAACGACCGGGCACGCATCTGGCCGTGATGCGTCTGAGCGGCATGACCGGTGTCGAGCCGGAGATCCTGCCCATCCTCAGCCCGAACGCCGACTGGCAGATCTATCGGCGGGATCGGCCGATGTACGGACGTCGTCTCGACTGGCACACCCTCGAGGGCCCCTCGGTCGTCGCCCAGGACGGCAGGTACTACCTGTTCTTCTCCGGGGGATCGTGGGAGGGCCCCGACTACGGGGTCTCCTATGCCACGTCCGCGAGCCCGCTCGGGCCGTGGACCCATGCGTCGACCGAGCGGCCCGTGGTGCTGAGCACAGCCATCACCGGCCTCGCCGGCCCCGGCCACAACAGCCTGCTGCGGCTCGATGGCGGACCGGATCTGATCGCCTTCCACGCCTGGGACGCCGGGATGACCACCAGGAGCATGTACATCGACCGACTGCGATGGTCGAACGGGGTTCCGGGCGTGGTCGACTGTCCGCCTCCCCACCACCGATCCCTCGGCAGCTGAACGGGACGAAGGTCGGTCGGGTCAGGCTCGCGTCTCGACCGATTGCGGCGCAGCGTTCTCAGCCGATCAGCCGATCAGCTGATCGGCAAGAGCGAGGATGAGCGCGCCAGCCGCGGGTTCGACATCGGCTTCGCCGCCGAGCACCTGTTCCAGAACCAGGATGGCCGCACCGACGACGGGGGGACGGCCGACCATTCTCACCTCGATCGCCGGGTTGACGCTCCTGAGCCCGCGCTCGACCGGTTCGACGAGCGTGGGATGTCCGGCGGCGAGCACACTGCCACCCAGAACGACCGGGATCGGCACCGCGGTGAGGCCGAGTCGCTGCATGGCGACACGACCGAGAGCGACGATCTCCTCGGCCTGACGATGGACCACCGCCAGCGCGACGGCGTCACCCGCTTCGGCAGCGGCGAACAGTCCGGGCGGCAACTCCGCGACGATGGCGGGATCGATCTCTCCCAGATGCAAGCCGCAGTAGGCCTCGTAGACAGTATGTGTGCCGAATATCTCGGTGACCACGGAACGCAGCAGGGTATCAGGGCCCCTGCCGTCCTCCGCGCGGGCGGCGCTCCACAGGATCTCCTCGGCGAGATCGGTCCCGCCTCCCCAATCGCCGCTCAGCCGGCCAAGCGCAGGGAACCGGGTTACGCTCCCGGACGCGGATGTCCCCACGCAGTTGAGGCCGGTTCCGCAGACGATCGCGATCGCATCGGGGGCATCCGTCCCCGCGCGGAGCAGGGCGAAGGTGTCATTGGCGAGGGTGAACGATCGCGCCCACTCCCGCGTCCTCAACTGGACAGCGAAGCGCTCCTCCTCCTGCGGCAGGTCCATCCCCGTGAGATACACGCCGGCATGATGCACGTCAGCGGCCGTCGCACCCCCGTCGGCCAACAGGCGAGCGACGAGCGAGTCCAGCACGCCGAGGGCGTCGGCAACGCCGTCGACCTGCGGCAGGCAACGGGGACCCCTGGCGACCGCGTGGACCACGCCGTAGGCATCGAACAGCAGACCGTGGGTCTTCGTCCCCCCTCCGTCGATGGCCAGCAGCATCACTGCGCCCAGTCGAGATGGGCGGCGTTCAGCGAGATCAGCTCGTCCGTGAGGTAGTCGGCCTGGCCGATCTGACCGACGAGCGGGTTGGCGAGCAGCGCGCGGAAGACCCGCTCCCGGCCGCCGTGGATGGCGGCGTCGATCGCCAGTTCCTCGTAGGCGGAGGCGTGCGACACCAGTCCTGAGAAGAGCGGTTCGAGAGGGGCGGTAGACACGGGGACCACTCCGGCGGCGGAGACGGTGGCCGGCACCTCGACCACGGCGTCATCCGAGAGGGAGGGAAAGAGACCGTTGTTGCGGAGGTTCACCACCTGGACATCCCCCCGGTCAGACCAGAGGCTCGCCATGACGTCGACGGCCGCCTCCGAGTAATACGCGCCCCCGCGGAGTTCGAGCTGTGCCGGCTTGGTATCGAGCTGTGGATCCGCGTAGACCGCGAGCAGCTCCCGTTCGACGTCGGCGACGATCTGAGCCCTGGGCGTCGAGACGCGGAGCTGTTCGACCACCTCGTCGTGCTGATAGTAGTAATGCAGATAATAGGAGGGAACGACCCCCAGCTCCCGAAGCACCCTGGCCGGGATCCGAGTCTCCTCGGCCAGTTCCTCCGACCTCTCCTCCAACAGACGCGGCAGCACGTCGACGCCGTCGAGGCGGATCTGCCGTTCCCAGCTCAGGTGGTTGAGGCCGACGTGGTCGAGGGAGACCCGGTCGGGGGAGACGTCGAGGGCGGCGGCGAACTTCCGTTGAAAGCCGATCGCGACGTTGCACAGCCCCACCGCGCGGTGCCCGGCGTCGAGGAGCGCGCGGGTCACGATGCCGACCGGATTGGTGAAGTCGATGATCCACGCGGTGCTCTTGGCGTGACGGCGCACCTGTTCGGCAATCTCCAGGACTCGCGGCACCGTCCTGAGCGCCTTCGCCAGGCCACCGGCCCCGGTCGTCTCCTGTCCGAGGCAGCCGCAGGGCAGCGGGAAGGTCTCATCGACGAGACGGGCGGCCTGCCCGCCGATGCGCAGCTGGATGAGCACGAAGTCGGCGTCGGCGACGGCTGCGACCACGTCGCTCGTCCAGGTCACCTTTCCCGGATGTCCTTCGCGCCGGAACATCCGTTCCGCGAGCGGCCCGATCAGGGCGAGGCGGTCGGCCGCGACGTCCATCAGGCAGAGCTCGTCGACCGGAAGGAGGGAGCGCAGGCGGGCCAGTCCATCCACGAGTTCCGGCGTGTAGGTGGACCCCCCGCCGATGACAGCGATTTTCACGAGTTGAGGCCTTTCTGCAGAGTTTGAAGTTCGCGCCAGCCGATCAGGGTGATGTCGCTGTCGGCGATGAGGGATCGCATGTCGGGGTCGTTGAACAACCGCAGCTCGAAGACGCGTTTACGCCAGTCGGCGCTGAGATCCCGGATCTCGTCCGATTCGACGAACGGATGCATGTAGACCTCGGTGACACCCGTCGGGATCGAGGCGATCATCTCGATCCACTCCGCCTTGACCGACTCGTAGGTCTCTTCTGCGGCGAGATGGAAGGGGCGGGTCCAGAGATAGTCGGGAATGATCACACCGAGGCGATCGGCCTTCTCCGCCTGCTCGAGGCATCGTCTGGCGAGGGCCGCGGCCGTCTCCGGATCGTCGCTCAGCCCGTCGCTGTAGCGGGGGAGGCGGAAGGGCAGGCCGTATTCCGCGCACAGCGTCAGGACGGTCTCGAGGAAATCGCGGCCCGTCGCGAGGCCGTACAGGCTGCCCATGTGGTTGTCGGCATGGGTGGGTGCGAGACCGAGTCCGATCGCGCGGTCGATCTGAGCCCGCGACTCCCTGCGCACCTCGTCATCGTTCGCCCGGACCTCGACGGGGGCGATGTCGCTCGGAAAGTAGCCGAACTCGTCGACGAGGCTGGCGCTCTCCGCCGTCGTGATGGGGCCCCAGCGATAGTTCGTCCACTCGCTCGTGAAGGTCAGATGGATGCCGACGTCGAAAGAGGGATTGGCGATCGCGGTGGCGACGGCATTCGGCGCCCACCCGCAGGGCATCATGACGGTGGTCGAGGAGATCCCTCCGCCGGCCAGCAGAGAGGTGATCCCGAGGTTGGCCGATCGGCACATCCCGTAGTCGTCGGCGTTGAGGATCAGCAGCCGATCGGCGGTCGAATAGCCGAGCTGTTCAGCGAGGGTCATGATTTCCTTTCGGTGGATGCCAGGCCACGACCTCCCGCAGGATGGGTTCGGCGCTCATGGCGAGAAGAGCGGCGCCGTCGAGCGCGTCGCCACGGGGAGCGGCGACCCGGAGCGACGGGAGTCGCTCGGTGAGCGCCGCGAGGAAGCGGGGCAGGAAGGGCGAGCCGGCGGAGAGCAGTCCCCCGGTGTAGGAGAAGGCGGCAGGACCATCGAGGTGGCGCGTCGCGATCTCCACGGTGTCGACCAGGTCGGTCAGGGCCTCGTCGCGAATCCGCACGGCGACGATGTCGGCATCGTCGGCCGCATCCAGAACGTCTCTGGCGAAGCTCGCGATCATGGCCACCGGATTGTCGGTTCGATAGATTTCGCTCCAGGACCGGCTGAATTCGCCGAATCGGCGCGTCCAGAGCTCCAGGAGGAGCGGGGACCCCCCGGATGCGCCGTCCAGGGTTCGGAAGACGCTGGCGAGGCCCTCACGCCCGATCTGCCACCCGCTGCCCCTGTCGCCGGAATGAGGGCCCCAGCCGTCGGTGCGGTGCACCTGTCCCTTGGCATCGAGAGTCATCGCGATCGTCCCGGTTCCGGCCGCCAGGACGACGCCGGTGACCGGTCCGAGCGCTCCGAGGAACGAGGTGACCATGTCGCTCGAGATGACGGCCTCGGCTCCGGGAAAGACGGCTCGCACCGTGTCGGCCAGAGTCCTCTCGGCGACTGCGTCGGGAACGTAAACGCCGTTGAGCGCGAGCACCACCCGATCCGGCTCCGTCTGCGCGAAACGATCGAATGCGCCGATCAATCGTGCCCGCATCTCCGCGGGGCCACCCGGCTCGCCGATGATGGGCAGACCGGGCAGCGTGGCCTCTCGTTCGATGCCCGCCGAGGTGACCTGCGCGATCCTGGTTTTGCTCTTTCCCCCGTCGACGACGAGCGCCGAGAAGAAGTCAGCGCTCATGGGGACCCTGCGCGCGGGGGGTTCGTCCCGCTATGAGGGACGGCTGGGACGAGGGGGCGTTCTCGTCGCTGGCGAAGCGATAGCGATCCCCTCGATAGATCGCGTCGAGGAACTCCACGATGCGGCCGTCGGACGAGTAGCGCGTGCTCTGGATATAGAAGGCGGGCGAATGAACGGGAACCCCCAGTTGTTCGGCCTCCACCTCGTTGATCACCGTCGCACGGACGATACGCGCCGATCGGCCGATCTGGATGCCGTAGTGCTCGCGCAGAAGGTCGTAGAACGACCCGGAGTCCAGGTCGTCCGCGGAGAGGCCGGGGACGAGGTCCACCGGCACATGGATTCGTTCAAGGGCAACCGGTTCGTCGTTGGCGAGGCGCACCCTGACCGCTCTCACGATCTTGCTTCCCGGTGAGATCATGAGCCGCTCGGCGTTACGCGCTCCGGCGTCCTGGACGGCGAAGGAGACCGTCCGGCTGCCCGCCCGCATGCCGTGTCGGGCGAGTTCCTCGTGGAAGGACTCTTCGCCGCTCGGATTGATGAACTGACCCTTGGTGATGAACGTTCCCCGACCGGCCAGCTTCGTCACCTCGCCAGAGTCCACCAGCTGATCGATGGCTCTGCGCAGAGTCATCCGCGCGACGCCGAGGCGTTCTGCCAGCACCCGCTCGGCTGGCAGGGCGGCGCCGTCCGGCAGCGTATCGACGAGATCGAGCAGGGCGGCCTGGAGGCGATCCTGTCGGTCGGCGTTGACGGACTCTGGAGTCCCGGTCATGTCACTTCTTTCGTCGTCTCAGGCAATTATGTACCTCTGGTCTAGCATCCAGAAAGCCGTAACACGATGTTAACGCGATTTTCCGGGCTTTTGCTTGTATCTGATTAGACCGCTGGTCTACTTTGTCCTCTAAACGATCCCCGCTCTCGTGTCCTCATGGCGGGTGTCGGCCTCACCCTCTTGTCTACCAAAGGAGCACAGTGCGCACATCCATCCTGCCCGCGATCGCCGCCGCGGCCGCGGCCGCGTTATTGCTGAGCGGCTGCGCCGCCGGAACGTCGGAAAGCAGCGGCAAGACGACGACCCTCACGATCGAAAGCTGGCGCACGGAAGACGTCGCCCTGTGGAAATCCAAGATCATCCCCGCCTTCGAGAAGGAGCATCCCGACATCAAGCTCGTTTTCTCTCCCACCCAGAGCGAGAACTACGACTCGACGCTCACCTCCAAACTCGAGGGCGGCACCGCGGGGGACATCGTCAGCTGCCGTGCTTACGACGACCTGCGTCGGAACGCCGCGAAGGGGTACTTCTCCAAAATCGACGGTCTCGCCGGGCTCGACAACTTCTCCAAACTGGCGCTGAGCGCCTGGCAGGATGACAAGGGAACCCAGTACTGCGTCCCCGTCGCCTCGGTCACCGCCGGTGTCTTCTACAACGCCGACATCCTGAAGAAGCTCGACCTCACGGTGCCAACGACGACCGCCCAGCTCATGACCGATCTCAAGGCGATCAAGAGCGATGGCGAATACTCGGGGGTCGCCCAGGGGACGTCGGTTGCCTGGGATCTGTCCTATCTGCTGCTCAGCAACATCGGCCAGAACTACTACAAGGGCGAGACCGGCAGACAGGGGCTCATCGACGGCACGAAGAAGGTCACCGATCCCGGTTTCGTCAACGCGCTGACCATGATCGACAGGCTGCAACCATATTTTCCTGCGAACTACTCCAGCATGACGATCGACGATGCGCGGGCGCAGTTCGCGGCGGGGAAAGCGGCCTTCTACATCAGCGGCTCCTACGAGATATCGTCGCTGACCGACCTGCCATTCACTCTCGGAGTGACCGCGCCTCCTCTGCCGAAGGCCGGGGACCAGCTCTACGTGCAGGACCACCCAGACATGGCCTACGGGATCAATGCGAAGAGCAAGAACAAGGCGGCTGCCAAGACCTTCCTCTCCTGGACGGCGACTCCGGCGTTCGCGAAGCTCTACGTCAATGCCCTGCCCGGCTTCCTGAGCATGCAGAAGTCGACGATCCCGATGACAAACTCTCTCGCCAAGAAGTTCGCCTCCATCCGAGCGAGCGCCAAGACCAGCCCGCGGCTGGGGCTCGATCGGCTCAGTGCGGGCAGCCCGACGTTCGAGCTGGAGATCATGCGGCTGATGCAGAAGATGCTGAACGACCCGAGCAGCGAATCGCCCGCCCAGGTCGCGACTGAACTGCAGAGCGGGCTCGCACAGTGGTACGGACCGCAGAAGGCGAAGTAGCAGAACTCCGCCAGCATCGCGGGTCGTCGTGGCCGTTCCCGAGCATGGGCGACCACGACGGCCGGCTCACCCGACAGAACCAACCGCTGCCAGAAGGAAATCGTGTTCAATCGCCGTCGTTCTCTGATCTATCTGGGCCTCTTCGCCGGTCCGGCCCTTGCGGTATTCCTCCTTTTCGCCGTTGCGCCGCTCGTCGGCACCCTGGGGCTCGGCTTCTTCAGCGGCGCGACCGGACAGGACCGGTTCGTCGGCCTCGAGAACTTCATCAACATCCTGACCGGTCCCGTCGATGGACCACGGTTCTGGAATGCGCTCCTCAACAACGTCGAGTTCTTCGCGATCCACCTCGTGGTCGAACTGCCCATCGGCCTCGGCCTCGCGGCGCTGCTCTCCTCCGGCGTGCTGCGCCGTTCGACCGGCGTCTACCGCACGCTGATCTTCATCCCGACCACTCTCTCCGTGGTCATCGTGGCCTTCATCTGGCGCATGATCATCAACCCGCTCTGGGGCCTGGTCGACTTCCCCCTGCTCGCCGATACCCACACGGCGTTGCCCACCATCGCGCTCATGTCCGTGTGGCAATACGTGGGGATCCCCATGATCTTCCTCTACACGGCTCTCATCGCCGTCCCGGAGGAGGTGGTCGAGGCCGCGCGACTCGACGGAGCCAATGGATGGCGGGTCTTCTGGCAGGTGAAATTCCCTCTGATCGCCCCCCAGTTCGCGATCATCGCCATCCTCACCTTCATCGCCACGTTCAACGGGTTCGACATCATCTACACCCTCGCCGGCGCCTCGGCGGGTCCCGACTACTCGACGGACATCCTGGGCACCTACTTCTATCGGACCTTCTTCGGGTCTGGGGCGTCCCTGTCGGATCCGAATCGGGGCGCAGCCGTGGCCGGCCTCATCTTCCTCATCCTGCTCATCGTGACGGCGCTGTACTTCTGGGCCCTCCAGCGGCGCACCGCCAGAGCAAACCGACTGGAGCGTTGACCCATGACCACCGCTATTTCGCGAACATCCTCGACGATTCACCGCCGCAAACGTCCGAGCGGGGCGCAGATCATCGTCCACCTTGTCCTCATCGTCGCGGTCGTCGTCGCGCTGTACCCCGTGCTGCTCGTGCTCATGGACTCGTTCAAGTCCAAGGCGGCCATCTACTCCTCGCCATTCGCCGTGCCGACCGCCGGCACCTTCAGCTTGGACGGCTACATCTCGGTGTTCACGGAGGGAGACTTCGGCCGGTATTACCTGAACAGCATCATCGTGACGGTCGTCTCGGTCGTGCTCGTGGTGGTGTTGAGCTCCCTCGCGGCGTTCGGTCTCAGCGAGTACCGGGTGCGGCTCAATCCCGTGACGATGGCGATCTTCGTCGTCGGGATCATGCTGCCGATCCGTCTGGGAACGGTGGCGCTTCTCAAGATGATGTCGGCATGGGGGCTCGTCAACACGCTCACCTCGCTCATCATCATCTACGTCGCCTCCTCGCTTCCGCTGGCCGTCGTGCTCATGTCCACCTATATGCGCACCGTGCCGGACGAGCTCAAGGAGGCGGCGCGCATCGACGGCGCCAACGAATGGCGCGTCTTCACCCTCATCGCGCCGTTGACACGCCCAGGCATGGCCGCGGTGGCCTCGGTCACGATGCTGCCGATCTGGAATGACCTGTGGTTTCCCCTCATCCTCGCTCCCGGCGAATCGACCCAGACCGTGACCCTCGGCGTGCAGCAGTTCGTCGGTCAGTTCTCCAGCGACTGGAGCGCCCTGCTCGCGGCGCTGACCATGGGAGCCGTCCCCCTCATCGCCCTGTTCGCCATCTTCTCGCGACAGTTCATCGCCGGGCTCAGCCAGGGCATCGGCAAGTAGGTGAGCGCGCTCTTTCACAACGCTCGCGTCATCGCCCACCACGGAGTGCTCGATCATGGCTGGGTCAGGGTGAGCGGCGGCCTCATCGTCGGTCTCGGCGAGGGCGCCCCTCCGCCAGAAGCCGGTGGAGAGGCCGTTCTGGATCTGGGAGGGGCGATCCTCGGCCCAGGGTTCATCGACCTGCACATTCACGGCGCCGTCGGACACGACCTGATGACGGCCTCGCCGGACGGCTTCGCCGAGGTGGCGCGCTTCTTGGCGAGCCACGGGGTGACCGCCTTCCTGGCCGCGACCTACTCGCAGTCGCCGGAGGCTCTCCGTTCCGCGGCTCTGTCCATCGCGCGCAATGCCGGCACCGAGTTCGACGGGGCACGGCTGCTCGGCGCCTATCTCGAGGGTCCCTATTTCAGCGAGCGCCGCAGGGGGGCGCACGGAGCGGCCCATCTGCGGGCACCCGATAGGGGCGAGGTCCAGGCGCTGATCGACACCGGCGGGATCCTGGTGATGTCGCACGCCCCGGAGCTCCTCGGCAGCGAGTGGCTCAGCTCGGCGTTGACGGAGGCGGGGATTGTGGTCGCCGTCGGTCACACCGACGCCACGGCGGCGGAGATCGCCGTCGCCGTCGACCGCGGCGCGACGCTCGTCACCCACCTCTTCAACGGGATGCGGGGAATCCATCATCGAGAACCGGGGACCGCCGGCGCCGCACTGGTCAACGACGGCCTCGTCTGCGAGCTCATCGGCGACGGCGTCCACCTGGTGCCGGAGATCCTGGACCTGGTCTGGCGGGTCAAGGGCGGCGACCGGATCGCCCTGGTCACGGATGGCGGTCCCGGCATGGGGCTCGCGGACACGGCGGTGGGCGGGCGGGTCGCGAGGCTGACCGACGGCACCCTCAGCTCGAGCAACATGGCACTCGATCACGGCGTCCGGACTCTGTCCCGTGCCACCGGCGCACCGCTTGAGGAGATCTGGCCGTCGGCGAGCACCGTCCCCGCCAGGGTGCTCGGAATGCAGAACAGCACGGGGTCGATCGCCGTCGGCCTCGCCGCCGACCTCGTCAGTCTCGATGGGGCCGGGGCCGTGCAGCTCACCGTGGTCGGCGGTCGGGTGGTCTTCCGGGGCGGTGCCTTCTCGTGACCCTGCGAATCGGCATCGTGGGATCGGGCCGGATGGCCTCTGTCCATGTGGCCGCGTGGCGGCGTGCGGGTCAGACGGTGTCTCTCGTCTTCTCACCATCGCCCGAGTCGCGACGCCGGTTCTCCGAGGCGCACGGCCTCCCGTCGGTCTCGAGCCTCGAAGAGGTCGCCGCCGGCTGCGACGTGATCGACGTCTGCACTCCCACCGACACGCACTGCCGGATCGTCGTCGCGGCGGCCACTCTCGGAAGGCACGTCGTCGTCGAGAAGCCGATCGCCCTGACGGTCGAGGAGGCCGAAAGGATGAGTGAGGCCTGTCGCCTGGCGGGGGTCGCCCTGCTCGTCGCCCATGTCGCACGATTCGATCCGCGCATCCGCCTGGTGCACGAGCGGGCGGCGGCCGGCGAGCTGGGGAACCTCGCCGTCATGCGGTTTCAGCGACTCTCCGGTCCCACGACCGGCTCGGCCGCGGACTGGCTGGGCGACGACGCCCGTTCCGGCGGGGTGATCCTCGACCTGATGATCCACGACATCGATCTCGCCTGCTGGCTCGCCGGGCCGGTCACCCACGTCGATGCGGCGACCGTCGGCTCAGGGATTTCCCAGCACGCGATTGCCGCCCTGAGCCACGCTTCCGGGACGATCACCTCGCTTGAGGCCTCCTGGAGCAGGCCGATCGGGGACTTCCGCACCTTCTTCGAGATCGTCGGCGATCGAGCCACGGCGCAATCGGTCGACCCTGGCGTCAGGAGCGCGGGCATCACCCTGCCCTTCGACGGGGCGGATGCCGTCTACGCCGCGCAGTTCCTGCATTTCGCCCTGGTCCTCGAGGGGCGCGCCGAACCGGTCGTCACCGAAGCGGAGGCGACCGTCGCGCTCGCCGTGGCCCTCGCGGCGACCAGATCCGCGAGAACCGCTCGTCCCGTCCTCGTCGGTGGGGCATCGTGAGAATCGGGTTCGCCGGAATCGTCCATGTGCACGCCATCGACTATGCGGCCTCCCTGCGCCGTCTCGGACACGAGGTCGTCGGAGCCTTCGATGCGGATGCCGTCGCCCTCGCGGCCTGGTGCGCGCGCTCAGCCGTTCCCGCGTCTTCGCTCGAGGACCTCCTGGAATCGGCGGAAGCGATGATCGTGACCTCGGCGACGAACGAGCATCTGACCTACGCGGTGAGGATCGCCTCCGCCGGGTTGCCCATTCTGATGGAGAAACCCCTGGCCACCTCCCTCCCCGATGCCGCCGAGATCGTCCGGGTCTGCGCCGAGGCCGGGGTTACCCTCATGACGGCGCTGCCGATGCGGTTCTCCGCCGCCGCGATCGGCATCCGGGAGTGGATGGCCGGGGGAGCCGCCGGAGACGTCCTCTGCCTCAGCGGGGTGAATCAGAGTCTCTATCCTGCCGTCGAAGCCGACTGGTTCGCGGATGCCGAACGCGCGGGAGGCGGCGCGGTGATGGACCATGTCGTCCACCTGGCCGACCTCTACTCCTGGTGGCTCGACGCCGCACCCACCAGGGTGCACGGCACGATGAACAGCGTGCTGTACCCGGACGCCGGAGTCGACACGGCGTGTCTCGTTACTCTGCGCTATCCCGGTGGGCAGCTGGCGATCATCGACGCGAGCTGGAGCAGACCCCAGAACGATGTCGTCTTCGGCACCTTCGCGGTCACCATCACCTGCGGCGCCGGCGTCGTCGACGTCGATGCGATGGCCGACCATGTGGTCGTCGTTGATGCCGAGACGAGCCGGACGAGCTGGATCTTCGCCTCGGACGGCCCAGCGGAGACCATGCTCGCCGAATTCGTCGCGGCGGCGCTCGAAGACCGCGAGCCGAGCGTCACCGGGGCGGACGGTCTGCGTGCCTCCGCGGTCGCGCTCGCCGCGCGCGACTCGTGGCGCGCACCGGCCCGATAACAACGACCCAAAGGAAACGACCATGGAAATTGTCATCATGCCGTCAGCGGAGCACGTCGGCCGGTTCGCGGCGGAGAGGGTTGTCCGCCTCGTGGCCAGGCGCCCGCAGGCCGTGCTCGGCCTCGCAACGGGATCGAGTCCATCGGCGGCGTACAGCGAGCTGGCGCGACGAAGGGCGAAGGGGATCGACTTCTCTCGTGTGCGCGGTTTCGCCCTTGACGAATACGTCGGCATTCCTCGTGAGGCGCCGCAGAGCTATTTCTCCGTCGTGCGTACGGAGATCGTCGAGCCGTTGGGAATGGACCCCTCCCTGATCAGGGTGCCGGACGGCCTTGCCGTCGACCTGGAGGCGGCCTGCGCGGAATATGACGCCGCCATCGCGGCAGCCGGCGGCATCGACCTGCAGATCCTCGGCATTGGGGGAAACGGTCACATCGGATTCAACGAACCGACCTCGTCGCTCTCGTCGCGAACCAGGCCGAAGGCGCTGGCGCCTCGGACCAGGAGGGATAACGCTCGGTTCTTCGCCGCCGAAGCGGACGTCCCGGAGTACTGCGTGACGCAGGGACTCGGGACGATTCTGGAGGCGGCTGAGTTGCTTCTCGTCGCTCAGGGAGAAGACAAGGCGGAGGCGATCGCGCGTGCGGTGGAGGGTCCGCTGTCCAGTTTCGTTCCCGCGTCCGTGCTGCAGCTGCATCCGAGGGCACTCGTCATCATCGACGAGACGGCGGCCAGCGGACTGCGGAACTCCGACTATTACCGACATGCGCTCGGATCCGAGGCGGACCGATGGGTTTAGCCACCGGGATGAAGCGGACGCTCACCTCGTCGGCGGATCCCGCCGGATGTCGGGCAGCTCGATCGGTCTCGTCGTGGTCTCCTCGTCTTCGAGGCCGCCGTCACCGAAGAACGGGTCGCTCGGCGGCCGGTCGTCCTCGAGACCACTGTGCCCCTGGACCTCGCGGCGGCGGCCGGGGATGACCGTCAGGGTGCCCGTCTCGCTCGAGGCGAGCCCGTGGCGATCGAGCACCTTGCGGCGCTCCTCGATGAGGAACTCGCGGTTGGCGTTCTGCGCATCCATGAAAATGGTGGTCCTCGAGGCCAGGATGCGGCGGACCCGCCGATGCTCCCAATACCGCTTGCCGACCACCATGAGCACCAGGCCGGCGACGGCATAACAGACCAGCATGACGATGCCCCGACCGAAACCGGGTCCGACACCGTACAGCTCCCGTTTGAGCATCTCGGTGATCCCGCTGCCGACGACCACATGATTCAACCAGGCGAAGGGCTCCGGCATGAACCAGGCGGGGAAGGCCGCCCCGGATGACGGCACGGAGAGGAACACGAAGATGACCAGCGCCGGCATGGCGATGAACCGTCCGAAGAAGTAGCTCAGGCCGTTCACCGTGATCCCGATCGCCACGATCCAGGCCCAGGCCATCAGGGAGAGCACCACGAAGTGGCCGTGCACGGCGCCGATGACGGGACCGGCGAGAAGGTTGGTGACCAGGGAGATGATGAGCCCGCCACCGACGATCACCGCCAGCCTGGTGCGGTGCTTCAGCGGGGCGCCCATCATGCCGATGAACATGGCGACCATATATCCGCCGATGCACCAGGCGAGGGTGAGGTAGAGCGACACCGTTCCGAACTCGTCCCAGGCGGGCAGGGGGACGAGGTTGTCCACCGTGGCCGTGACGCCGGCGGCGGCGAGCACCGGTTCGAGCAGGGTCGGCATGATCGTCGCGAGCTGGACCTGGTGGGCGCTCGCCACGTAGATCGTGGCGGACGCCCCGTCGTAGGCCAGACCGACCCGGCCGCGGATCACGGCCTCCTTCGCGCCGCCGACGGTGTCGAAGTCGACGATGCGAACGGCGTCTCCGAGGGTATCGCCGACCCGATTCTGCAGCGCCTGGCTGCTGGAGACGAAGCCGACCGGCACCTCGTGGGGGGTCGGCTGATGGAACGCCGCGATGTAGCAGAGGCAGAACATCACGATGAAGAACAACGGAAGCCACAATTGCAGCCCGATCAGTTGCAGCGAGGGGTGCAGCGTCGAGTACCACCGTCGATAGGCGTTCGGTTCGTGCCGTCTGGTCTCCGCGCTGCCGGTCATGGTCTCCCGTTGTCAGATGCCTGTGTCCTTGGGCAAGTTTACCGATCCGGCGATTCACCCAGGTAGGCTGACGGGGCGAAGGGGAGTATCCCACCGCGTCGCACTCGTCATCACGGACGGCACCGTTGTCGTCCCGGGCGCGGCGGCATCACGGATCCTCGTGGTGCGGGAGAGACTTTCGGGCCTCCGGCATGCGCTCCAGGGAGCACGCAGCCGAACCCGACCGAAAGGCCCCGCCATGGGACTTCAGCTTCCCCTCCCGTTCGAGATCACCACCTTCGTCCTGCTCATCGGCATCGTCGTGGCTGACCTGATCCTCGCCTACAAGCGGCCGCACATCCCCAGCACCCGCGAATCCAGCCTCTGGGTCGGTTTCTACGTGCTGCTGGCGCTCGTCTTCGCGGTGCTCATGTTCTTCTTCGGGGGCACGGAGCACGCCGGCCAGTTCATCGCGGGCTGGCTCACCGAATACAGCCTGTCGATCGACAACCTCTTCGTCTTCGTCATCATCATGACCCGGTTCTCGGTGCCGAGGAAGTTCCAGCAGGAGGTGCTCATGGTGGGCATCATCATCGCGCTCGTGCTGCGCGGCATCTTCATCCTGCTCGGGGCATCGCTCATCGAGAACTTCAGCTGGATCTTCTACATCTTCGGTGCCTTCCTTCTCTACACGGCCATCCAGCAGACCTTCCAGAACAGCGAGGAGATGGATCAGAAGGAGAACGGGGTCATCCGGCTGCTGAGGAGGCGCATCCCGATCGCCGGCGAGTTCGACGGCTCCAAGCTGCGCACCGTCGTCGACGGCAGACGCATCTTCACCCCGATCATCGTGGTCTTCATCTCGATCGGGACGACGGACCTCGTGTTCGCCCTCGACTCGATCCCGGCGATCTTCGGCATCACGACGAGCGCCTTCATCGTCTTCACCGCCAACGTGTTCGCCCTGATGGGGCTCAGGCAGCTCTACTTCCTGCTCGGCGATCTCATCGAGAAGCTCGTGTACCTCAAGTACGGCATCGCCGTCATCCTCGCCTTCATCGGGGTCAAGCTCATCGCCCACGCCCTGCACAGCAACGAGCTGCCGTTCGTCAACGGCGGGGAGGGCTTCGACTGGGCGCCGGAGATCCCGACGCTGGTCTCGCTCGGCGTCATCGTGGTCTCGATGGGGATCGCCGTCGGCGCGAGCCTGATCAAACTGCGGCTGGACCGGCG
>NZ_DASWPB010000112.1:0-6127 GCF_036404185.1 Lacisediminihabitans sp.
TGCGACAGCTCGAGGTGTTCTGGACGGTCGCGCGCGAGCTGAGCTTCACCAGGGCGGCCGAGCGGCTGCTCACCGCCCAGTCGGCCGTCTCCGCCCAGGTGCGATCGCTGGAGCGCGAGCTCGGGGTCGAGCTGTTCGACCGCAGCCGGCGACGCATCCGGCTCACCCCCGCCGGCGCCGCCCTCGTGCCGCGGGCGCGCGAGACGATGGATGCGCTCCAGGCGGTGCGCGACTCGGCCGCGGAGCTCCGGGACGCCCTCACCGGCTCGGTCACGGTCGGCCTGATGACCTCCGTCACCATCGTCGACGTGCCGGCCCTGATCGGTCGCTTCCACGCACTGCACCCGGGGGTGCGGGTGCGGCTGCGCGCCGCTCAGCGCGGCACGGCCGGACTCGTCGACGACCTCGCCACGGCCGAGATCGATCTCGCCTTCCTTGCCCTCGCCGGGGTCATCCCCCGCAGCCTTCGGGCCACCGCCCTCGCCTCCTCACCCATCCGGCTGCTGGTGCCTCCCCAGCATCGGCTCAGCGGAAGGGCGGCCGTCGGCCTCGCCGACCTCGAGGACGACGACTTCATCGACGTGCCGGACGGATACGGCGCGCGGCGCATCGTCGACGAGGGCTTCGCGGCGGCCGGCGTCGACCGCCAGGTGCTGATCGAGGTCGCGGACATCGGGACCGTCGCCCAGTACGTGCAGCAGGGTCTCGGCGTCGCGCTCCTGCCCGAGTTCGTCGTCGACGGTTCCGCCGCGGGCGTGCGCACCCTTCCGCTGCGCGAGTCGCTGCCCGACTTCACCGTCTATCTGGCACGCTCGCCGGACCGCAAGCCGTCCGCCGCGGCGGAGGCCTTCGCGCAGGTGGTCCTCGCCTCGACCTGACGCGCGCCGTCCGGCCTCGTCTTCGAGGACGACACCCGGCTCGCCTGGTAGGCGCGCGGGATCAGGCCTGAACGGCCTCGCCGCGCTCGTCGCCGACGAGCGCCCGGATGACACGAGCGGGGTTGCCCGCGGCGAACACCCCGGCGGGAACGTCGCGGGTCACGACGGCTCCCGCGCCGATGACGCTGCCGTCGCCGATCGTGACGCCGGGGCACACGACCACGTTGCCGCCGAGCCAGACGTCGTCGCCGATCGTGATCGGAAGCACCCGCTCGTATCCGGCACGCCGGTCGTCGACGTCGAGCGCGTGGATCGGGGTGTACAGGCGGGCGCTCGGCCCGACGAGGACGTTGCGCCCGATCCTGATCTCCCCCCCGCCGAGAGCCAGGAAGTCGGCGTTGATGAAGGTGCCCTCGCCGACGTGGAGCCGGGAGCCGTAGTCGAGGTACAGCGGCGGCCGGAAGTCCACGCCCTCGGCGGTGCCGAGCATGTCGGCGAAGAGCGCCTCCGCGGCGGGACGATCCTCGTCGTAGAGGGCGGTGATCCGGCGACAGGTCCGCTGCGTGCTCGTGGTCATCTCGGCCAGATCCGGACCGAGCCGGTAGCGGTACCAGTCCCCCGCAACCATCTTGTCGTACTCTGAGCGGTCGGGATCGGGTGTCGGTCGAGGGGTCAGTGCCACGAGCAATAATCCTAAACCTCGGGGCGCCCCTGCCCCGACGCGTTTGCCGCCGGGGTGCCAAGCGGACAGACTGGACACACACCTCGACCGAGAAGAGCATCCGATGACCGAACCAATCGACGCGCGCGTTGCGGTCTATCTCGACTTCGACAACATCGTGATCTCGAGATACGACCAGGTGCACGGCCGCGGGCAATTCATGCGCGACAAGTCGCGCAACCTCGTGGCCGCGGCCAAGGGAGCCGATCCGGAGAACGCCGAGAAGCTCGCCAGGGCGACGGTGGACATCGGTGCCGTCATCGACTTCGCCTCGTCCTTCGGCACCCTCGTGCTCACTCGCGCCTATGCCGACTGGTCGGCACCGGTGAACGCGGACTACCGCGGTCAGCTGGTCAGCCGGGCCGTCGACCTCGTACAGCTGTTCCCGGCCGCCGCCTACGCGAAGAACGGCGCGGACATCCGCCTCGCCGTCGACGCGATCGAGGACATGTTCCGCCTCCCCGACCTCACCCATGTGGTGATCGTCGCCGGCGACTCCGACTACATCGCCCTCGCCCAGCGGTCAAGGCGACTCGGGCGCTACGTGGTGGGCATCGGCGTTGCCGGATCCACCAGCCGATCGCTCGCGGCGGCGTGTGACGAGTTCGCCACCTACGATGCGCTTCCCGGCGTCAAGCCGATCGCGCCCGCTCCCGTCGTCGCGCCACCCGTCGCGGTCGACGAGCCGCCGGCGAGATCGCGGACCGCGCGCAAGGACACGGTCGCCGAGCCCGTGGCCGAGCCCGTCGAGGATGCCGTGACCGCTCCGCCGAAGAAGCGCGGGCCTCGTCGCGCCAAGTCGCCCGTGCCCGTCGAGGAGGAGGTCGAGCCGGAACCCGAGGATCCGCAGAAGCTCGCCACCGGCCTGCTCGAACGCGCCCTGCGCCTCGGCCACGAGAAGGACGACGCCGAGTGGCTGCACAGCTCGAACGTCAAGACCCAGATGAAGAGGATGGACCCGTCCTTCAGCGAGAAGGCGCTCGGCTTCCGCTCCTTCTCCGACTTCGTCAAGTCCCGCGACGACATCGCGGAGCTCGACGAGAGCACCACAGCACGGTTGGTCCGGCTGACGCCGTCACTCGCCGCGGAGGGATAGGCGCCCGGACGATTCCGCGTCTCCGGACCGACGCGGTGGCAGGACGACGAGGGACAGGAGGGCGGCATCCTCGACGCCCGCACCGCCACATCCTGAGCTCGATTCGACAGAAGGCTCCACTTCATGATAATTATGTGACACGACATATATGTCTTGTCACATAAAAATGGAGGCGACGTGGGACGGGTCACCAGGGTCGCGGTTCTCAGCACGGGCAGCGTGCAGATCCGGCCACAGCACGTGGAATCGAACGGCACCCCGCCGCTCTGGTGGATCGCCACCTCGCGCGCATGGACTGCTCCGCGACCCATCAACGTCTACGTCATCGAGCACGAAGACGGACTCGTCCTCATCGACACCGGTCAGGACCGGCGCTCGGTCACCGCCAGCGGGTATTTCCCCGGCGGAGCGGCCGGACTCCTCTACCGCCGGCTCGCCCGCTTCGAGATCCCCGACGACGCGACGCTGACGGCCGGGCTCGCCGCGCTCGGCTACAACATCGCCGATGTTCGCATCGCCGTGCTGTCCCACCTGCATCAGGACCACATTGGCGGCCTGCCCGAGCTGGCGAACGCGGAGATCGTCGTCGCCCGGGACGAGTGGTCGCAGTTGCGGAGCCCCGGCGCCCTCTTCGCGGGGATCATGAAGGAGCACATCGCGCTGCCGGGGCTGACCTGGCGGCTGGTGACACCGCAGCCACTGGACGACCCGACCGTCACCCCGTTCACACACGCACACGACCTCCTGGGCGATGGCTCGCTTCTCCTCCTGCCGACGCCCGGTCACACACCGGGTTCGATGTCCGTCCTGCTCCGCCAGCAGGGGTTTCCGCCACTGCTCTTCGTCGGCGATCTCACCTACGACGTCGACCTTCTCGAGCAGGAACGCGTTCCGGGGATCGGGCGCCATGCCGGGCTGATCGGGTCGACGCGAGCGGTGAACGAGTTGAAACGTCGTCATCCGGGGCTGGTGATCCTCGCCGCCCACGACCCGGCGGCGAGCGGACTGTTGCGAGAGGCCCTCGGCGAGAACGGCACCACGCCATGAGGGACGTGGAGCTGCTCCGATATTCCGTTCTCGCCGCCCAGCGGGAGGGCAATCGCCTGCTGACGCGAGCACTGCACGACCTCCGGCTCACGCCTGCACAATCGGAGGCCCTGCGCATCCTGGGCGACCACGAGCCCTTGACGCTCACCGGCCTCGGGGAGATGCTCGTCTGTGACAGCGGTTCGAACCCGAGCCGGCTGGTCGATCGACTCGTGAGCGCCGGCCTGGTCGAGCGCAAGCCCGGCACCCACGATCGTCGCCAGGTCACTCTCTCGCTCACGCCGGCCGGGCATGCGGCGGAAAGCGCCGTTCGCCGGATCGAGAGCGCGTTCTACGCCGAACTCGACGATGCCCTGCACGATGTCGATCTCGCCCCCATCATCCGGCTGCTCGGTCGCCTCAGCGAGGGCTCGCCCGCCGGCCGGGCGCTGGCCCGACGGTTCGGCGAGGATGCCGTGGCTGGCAGCCCGGGCTAGGGAAGGACGACGGCTCTCGTATCCCCCGCGAACGCCCGCTATCCTCGCGGCCGGAAGCCGTCGATCGCGAGCTCCATGACCCGACGCGCCTGCTCCCGGCCGTCCTCGCCGGGACCCACGCGCCACATGAAGCCCATGAGCAGGAGCACGTCGCCAGGATCGATGCCGGCGCGGATGCTTCCCTCGCCCTCGCAGGCGCGCAACAGGAGGCCGACGGCGGCCGTCACGGGCGCATAGGTCTCGTTGACGACGTCCTGCACCGCGGCAGTGTGCAGCGCCTCCCCCAGCCCGTGCTTGAGGCGCACATAGTCGGCGAGCGTCTCGAACCAGCTCCGGAACGCATCGAGGGGCGGATGCTCGGCGAGCACGGTCGGCACCGCGTCGACGAGCCTCTGCACGTCGTGCTGATAGACGGCGAGGATCAGCGCCTCCCGCGTGGGGAAATGCCGGTACAGGGTCCCCGCGCCGACCCCCGCGCGCTTGGCGATGACGTTGAGCGAGGTCGAGCCGTCCTCGGCGAACGCGTCGTGGGCGATCTGCAGGATGTTCTCGCGGTTCTTCAGCGCATCGGCGCGTCTCGGCTCATGCCGGCTCTCAGCCACGGTGCCTCCCAGCGGAAAACGGAGCGATCCCTTGATAAACGGAGAACTCTCCGATATGGTCGTCTTATGCGGACAACTCTCCGCTAAACCATCACTCTAGGAGATCCCTTGCAGTACATCAAGCTCGGCACGACCGGCCTCGACGTCTCCCCCATCGCCATCGGCGCCATGACCTACGGCGAACCCGACCGCGGACATCCGGTCTGGTCGCTCGGCGAGGAGGCCAGTCGTCCGCTCATCAAACACGCCCTGGAGGCGGGCATCAACTTCTTCGACACCGCCAACATGTATTCGCGAGGGTCGAGCGAGGAGATCCTCGGCCGAGCGCTGAAGGACTTCGCCGACCGCGACGACGTGGTGATCGCGACCAAGCTCCGTCACCCGATGCGCCAGGGGCCGAACGGCAAGGGTCTGTCCCGCAAGGCCATCATGACCGAGATCGATCACAGCCTGCGCCGCCTCGGCACCGACTACGTCGACCTCTACCAGATTCACCGCAACGACCACACCACGCCGCTGGAGGAGACGCTCGAGGCCCTGCACGACCTCGTCAAGGCCGGCAAGGTCCGTTACCTCGGGGCGTCCTCCATGCACGCCTGGGAGTTCGCCAAGGCCCTCCACCTGCAGAAGGCCAACGGCTGGGCGCGATTCGTGTCGATGCAGGACCACTACAACCTGCTCGCCCGCGAGGAGGAGCGCGAGATGATCCCGCTCGCCCTCGACGAGGGTGTCGGCACCATCGTCTGGAGCCCGCTCGCCCGCGGCCGCCTCGCCCGCGCCTGGGACGACGCCAAGGCCACCGACCGCTCCAGCAACGACGGCTTCGCCGACATGCTCTACACGCCCGCCACCGAGGCATCCGACCGCGCGATCATCGATGCTGTCGGCGCCGTCGCCGAGGCCCGCGGGGTGAAGCAGGCCCAGGTCGCGCTGGCCTGGCTGCGGAGCAATCCCGTCGTCACCGCGCCGCTCGTCGGCGCGAGCAGCATCCGGCAGATCGACGACGCCGTGGCCTCCCTCGACATCGTGCTGACCCCGGAGGAGATCGCGCAGCTGGAGGGTCCGTACACCCCGCGTTACGACTTCCAGGGCGTCTCCGACGACGCCGAGCTGCAGGCCATCATGGCGCGCATCCCCGGCTTCACGACCGCCGGCTGAGAGTGGCTGGAGACGGTGCCGAGAAACGGTAAGCTGGTCTCTCGGTGCCGGCCTCGGCCAGCACCAGCCACGGGCTGTGGCGCAGCTTGGTAGCGCACGTGACTGGGGGTCACGGGGTCGCAGGTTCAAATCCTGTCAGCCCGACCAAA
>NZ_DASWPB010000113.1:0-13321 GCF_036404185.1 Lacisediminihabitans sp.
GACCGAGGTGCTCGAGCGCAACGAGCTCGGGCTCTCCGCCCCCGTCGGGGAGGATGGCATCATGCTCTCTGGCGGGGAACGTCAGCGCCTCGCGATCGCGCGCACCCTGCTGGCGGCTCCGCCCATCCTCCTGCTCGACGAATCGACCTCCTCGCTGGACGGGCTCAACGAGCAGCTGCTGCGCGAGGCGATCGACGCGGTCGCCGACAATCGCACGCTCATCGTCATCGCGCACCGGCTCTCGACGGTCGTCGACTCCGAGCAGATCGTCGTGCTCGACCACGGACGGATCGTCGGGACCGGCACCCACTCCGAACTGGTCACGAGCACCCCGCTCTACCGCGACCTCGCGAAGCACCAGCTCCTCGTCTGACGCCCGCCGCCGCCGCCCGCGCCCACCCCTTACGACCGCGCGGTGTTTCGTCAACGGCGCGCTACTTATTTACGGCCGCGGCGACGACAACACACCGCGCGGTCGGAGGGGAGGCTAGGCCAGGGCCCACATCGCGACGGCGGAGGCGGCCGCGACGTTGAGCGAGTCGATGCCGTGTGCCATCGGGATCTGCACCACGGTGTCCGCCGCGGCGATGGCCTCCGGGGTGAGGCCCTCCCCCTCGGTGCCGAGGACGAGCGCGAGCCGCTCCGGCGCGACGAAGTCACGCAGGCTCACGGCATCGGGGGTCAGTGCGAGCGCCGCGATGTGGAATCCGGATGCCGCCAGCAGCCGCCGCGTCGACGGCCAGTCCCCGAGCCGCGTCCACGGCACCTGCAGCACCGTGCCCATGCTCACCCGGATCGCCCTGCGGTAGAACGGGTCGGAGCAGCGCGGGGTGACCAGCACGGCATCGGCGCCGATCGCGCCGACCGAGCGGAAGATCGCCCCGACGTTGGTCGGGTCCACGACGTTCTCGAGCACGATGACGCGGGTCGCGCCGGCGAGCAACGACTCCGGCGTCGGCAGCGCCGGGCGCTGCATGGCCGCGATGAGTCCGCGATGCAGCAGGTAGCCGGTCAACTGCTCGAGCAGCTCCGGCGGACCGGAGAAGACGGGCACGTCATCGCCGACGAGGGCCCGCGCCTCCTCGACGGTATTGCCCAGCGCCAGGACCGACCGCGGCCGGTGGCCGGCGCGCAGGGCCCGTTCGAGCACCAGCGCCGACTCCGCGATGTACAGGCCGTGCTCCGTGCCGCGGGCCTTCTTGAGCGCGACATCCGTCTGGTGGGAGTAGTCGGCGAGCCGAGGATCGGCCAGGTCGGTGATCTCGATAACACTCATCCGAAGGGGTTCGGCGTCAGGACGTACTTGGTCTCGAGGTATTCCTCGATGCCCTCCGCGCCGCCCTCGCGCCCGATGCCGGACTGCTTCACCCCGCCGAACGGCGCGGCGGCGTTGGACACCACACCGACGTTGAGTCCGAGCATCCCGGTCTGCAGGCTCTCGATCAGGCGCTGACCGCGGGCGAGATCCCTGGTGTACGCGTAACTGACGAGGCCGTACTCGGTGTCGTTGGCCTTCGCGACAGCATCCGCCTCGTCGGTGAAGGTGACGATGGACAGCACCGGTCCGAAGATCTCCTCCCGCAGGATGTCGCTGCCCGGCCGCACCCCGATGACCACGGTCGGCTCGAAGAAGGTTCCCGACCCGGCGATCGGCGACCCGCCGGTGAGCACGGTCGCACCCCGCGAGACGGCGTCGTCGACGAGCCTTACCGCCTTCGCCACCGCCGCCTCGTTGATGAGCGGACCGATGCCCACCCCGTCCTCCGTGCCCCTGCCCACGCGCAGCTCCTGCACCCGCGCAGTCACCCGCGCGGCGAACTCCTCCGCCAGGGACTCGTGCACGATGAACCGATTGGCCGCCGTGCAGGCCTGCCCGATATTGCGGAACTTCGCGACCATCGCGCCCTCGACGGCGAGATCGAGGTCGGCGTCCTCGAAGACGAGGAACGGCGCGTTGCCGCCGAGCTCCATCGACGTGCGCAGCACGTTCGCGGAAGCCTGCTCGAGCAGGCGGATGCCGACAGCCGTCGACCCGGTGAAGCTCAGCTTTCGCAGTCGCCGGTCGGCGATGATCGGGGCGGAGACCTCCGCGGCGGATGAGGTGGTCACCACGTTGAGGACCCCGGCGGGCAGCCCGACCTCCTCGAACAGTCTCGCGAGATACAGGGTCGTCAGCGGGGTGAGCTCCGCCGGTTTCACGACGACCGTGCAGCCCGCCGCGAGCGCCGGTGCGATCTTGCGGGTGGCCATGGCCAGGGGGAAGTTCCACGGCGTGATCAGGAGGGACGGCCCGACCGGCAGCCGGGTCACGATCATCCGGCCCGTTCCCTCCGGGCTCGGTCCGTAATGGCCGCCGATGCGCACCGCCTCCTCGCCGAACCAGCGCAGGAACTCGCCGCCGTAGGCGACCTCCCCCCGAGCCTCGGCGAGCGGCTTGCCCATCTCGAGGGTCATCAGCAAGGCGAAGTCCTCCGCCCGCTCCTGCAGCAGGTCGAAGGCACCACGCAGGATCTCGCCGCGCGCCCTGGGCGCGGTCGCCGCCCAGGCATCCCGCGCCGCGACGGCGGCGTCGAGAGCGAGCAGGCCGTCCGAGGCGGATGCGTCGGCGATGGTCGTAAGCGACGCACCCGTCGAGGGGTCCACAACGTCGAACGTGCGGCCGGAACTCGCGTGGACCCACTCACCACCGATGAACAGCCGGTTCGGGACGGAGCGGAGCAGCCGGGTCTCCTGTTCGACCGTCATGGCTCAGGAGTGCTCCACGGCCACGCCGGCCGCGACGAGATCGTCCAACGCGGCGGCGCTGGAATCGGCGGCGACCCCGGCGACCAGATCGCTGAAGACCCGTACCGGCCGGCCCGTGTCCACGGCGTCGAGCGCGGAGGAGAGCACGCAGTAGTCGGTCGCGAGCCCGACGACGTCGATCTCGTCGACGCCGAGCTCGTCGAGCTTCTCCGCGACCGTCTCCCCGTCCTCCGTCGTCCCCTCGAAGATCGAGTACGCCGGCCTGCCCTGACCCTTGTGCACCTCGACGGTGACATCGGCGATCTCGAGGTCCGGGTGGAACTCGGCGCCGGGGGTGCCCGCGACGCAGTGCACCGGCCAGGTGCTCACGTAGTCCGGTGCCCCGGTGGTGGCGAAGTGGCCGCCGTTGTCGTTGTCGCCGTCATGCCAGTCTCGCGAGGCGAACACCTCGTCGTAGCGGTCGGGATGCTCGGACAGGTAGCGGGAGATGCCGGCGGCGACCGCCGCGCCGCCCTCGACCGCGAGCGCTCCCCCCTCGGTGAAGTCGTTCTGGACGTCGATGATGAACAGTGCGCGCGTCATCGTTACAGTTTAGTTTTGCCCGCGCCCGGCGGGTTAGGTGGGGCCGAACGGTCAGTTGTTGGACAGGTTGTTCCCACAGCGGAACACGGCCGTCGTGAGGGTGTCGATGGCGGCCATCGCGGCCGTCGCCGAGAGCTTGCCCTCGGCGAAGAAGCCGAAGGCAAGGGGCGTGCCGTCCACCGCATGGACGATGCCACCGAGCGTGTACGCCGTGGCGATGGAGCCCGTCTTCGCGGTCACGGCGCCACGGGCGACCGCATTGGCCCCGGTGAACCGGGTGGCGAGGGTGCCCGTCCTCCCGGAGACCGGCAGGGCGCTGTAGATGACGTTCAGATGCTGGCCGCCCGCGGAGGCCTTGGCCATGAACCGGGCGAGGAGGAGCGGGGGGATGCCGTCCTGGTTGCTCTCCCCCGAGCCGTCCTTGACAACGAGTCCCGCGGTGTCCAGCTGATAGCTGGACGCGATCGTGGCCGGGACGAATGCGGCGAGCGAGGCCGCGGAGCCGTCCTTGCCGCCGACCTTCGACGACACCCGCGCCAGCATCTCGGCGATGGTGTTGTCGGAGTTGGGCAGCATCTGACCGATGAGGGCGCTGACCGGCTGCGACTTCACCTGGCCGAGCTGGACATCGGATGCGCCGGTCGAGCCCTGGGACACCGGTGTGCCCGCCGGAAGGCCGAGCGCGGCGATGAAGGCCGCCCCGGCGTTCTCGATCGGGTGGGTGCTGCGCGGGCTGGTCGCCAGCCGGGGGTTGGCGCGGTCCCCGTCCACCATGAGCGCGGTGATGAGCGGCTGGTAGCCGATGGTGCGTTCGGAGACCGGCCAGCTCGGATCCCACTCGTCGCTCGTATTCCACATGCTCGCGTCGAGGACGACCGAGCTGATCGGCAGGTCGGGGTGGAGCTTCTCCCACGCCGAGTTCACCTGCGCGGCGAGGTCGCTGAGCTTCGGCGCGCCCGGGTAGACGCTCTCCTGCCCGACCGGCAGCGCGCTGAGGGTGGGATCCCCGCCACCGACGAGGACGATGCTTCCCGGCGTCGTGCCGGCGTAGACGGTCGTGCTGAACCGGTAGTCGGGTCCGAGCACGGCGAGGGCCGTCGCCGCGGTCAACGACTTCATGTTGCTCGCCGGCGCGACGCCCTTCGACCCGTTCCGGTCGAAGAGCACCTCGCCCGTCGTCGCGTTCAGGACCGCGCCGCCGAAGCTGCCGAGTCCGGATGCCGCGGCCTGGGCGGAGACCGAGCAGGTGCGAAGTGCCGTCGCGGCAGCGGGCGTCGATGGCGTCGGCCGCGGCGGGGTGACCGATTTGGTCGGCGCGGGCGCGGAGACGGCGGCCGGCGCGGCACTCGATCCCGTGCCGGAGGAACCGACGGCGGCGCCGGCGAACACCGCCCCCGTTCCCAGCAGCACGAAGACGACGGCGAGCGTGGAGAACAGCCAGGCCCGGGGGTGACGCGCTATCACCGAGCGGATGCCGGTGCCGCCGGTGTCCCCACCGCCGGTCGACGGGGGCGCCGCCGAGCCGATGAGCTGGGTCGCGTCCGCCGCGGGAAGCAGGCGGGTGGGATCAGCCGCCGGGAACAGGCGCGTCGCATCCGCCGCCGGAAACAGCTGGGTGGCGTCGTCGCGCGGGATCAGCTCCGTCGTCTCCTCCGCCTGGGGGAGCAGCTGCGTCGCATCCGGATCGGGGCCGAGCAGCGGATCCCCGGCGCCGAGCTTGGCCGCCTCGCGGGCGGCGCGCCGATTCAGCGGTGGTTCGGATGTCAGGGGCGGCTCGGAGGTCGGGGACGGCTCGGATGTCGGGGACTGCTCGGTGCCGAGTTCCCGATCGGAGGCCGGCTGGTCGGGAGACGACGGCTCCGGGTCGCGTGGTTCAGTCACCAGCCCATGATAACGGGCGCCCCATGGCGGTCCCGGCGCTCACTCCCCCGGGTAGCTCAGCCCGATCTGCCTGCGGATCTCATCGAGGGTCTCCATGACCCGCACCGATTCCTCGGGCGGAAGGATGTCGCCGGCGGTCAGCCCCGCAGCGATGAGCCGTTCGGCCTCCCAGGCCTGGAATTGCATCCCGCGGTTCTTCACCTCGTGCTCGAACCGCTCGACGACCGCGCCCTCGCTGTCGTAGACCGTGAAGCCGGTCGGCGTGTACCAGACCGAGTCGATCTCGATGCGGCCCGCCGTGCCGATGATGGCGGCGGTGTTCGGCCCCAGCGTATCGAGCGCGGTGTGCAGCACGGCCTGCTGGCCGTCGCCGTAGCCGAACACGATCGCGGTCTGCCGATCGACGCCGGTCGCGGTCTTCGCGGCGATGGCCTGGACCGAGCTCGGGGTGCCGAACAGGTCGAAGGCGAAGGAGACCGGGTAGACGCCCAGGTCGAGAAGCGCGCCACCACCGAGCGCCGGGTCGTTGATGCGGTGCTTCGGGTCCTTCGGCAGGTTCTGGTTGTGGTCGGCGATGAGGGTGCGCACGTCGCCGAGGGTGCCTGCGGCGATGATCTCGCGGATCCGCAGCGTGTGCGGCAGGAAGCGGTTCCACATGGCTTCCAGCACGACGAGGTGGTTGCGAGCGGCGGTGTCGACGACCTCGCGGGCCTCGGCGGCATTGAGGGTGAACGGCTTCTCGACGAGCACGTGCTTACCGGCGTTCAGCGCCAGCAGCGCGGCCTCGGCGTGGAAGGGGTGCGGGGTCGACACGTAGACGACGTCGACGTCCGGATCCGCCACGAGCGCCTCGTAGCTGCCGTGAGCGGTGGGGATCCCGAACTCGGCCGCGAAGGCATCCGCGGACTCCTGGCTGCGGGACCCGACGGCGGTCACCGTGAATCCGTTGCCGAGCAGGTCGGTGGTCTGAGCGTGCGCGATGCCGCCGGTGCCGAGGATGCCCCAGCGAATGTCTTGCGTCATGATGTCCTCCCGGCGGGGCTGCGATGCCCGGCGCCACAAGGAATCTAGCACCCGGCGAGGGCACGGCCCCAGATGGTACCTCGCCGGCCACGATCCCCGCCGCGCACGGAGGACTTCCTCCCGCCCTCCGTGCATAACTCCTGCTTAACGGTGGCTCGACGCTATTCGCGCCCGGCGCTCATAGGCGTCCGCCGCGGGCGCGGGGAATTCTGCAGGAGTTATGCGCACGACGGCCGTCGACGCATCGCAGATCGATCGAGTGCGGGTCGGGTACAACCCCGATGGCGACCGTCCGTCCGACAGCACCAATCGCAGCGCGTCCAGAAATCGCCACGACCGCTCATAAGTAGACTCGCACCATGAAGGAACGGTCGCACATCCGACCGCCGGTCATTGCGGACGTTGCACGCGTGGCCGGCGTCTCCGTGCCGACCGTATCGCGGGTGCTGACCGGTGCGACCCCGGTGAGCGACAAGACGCGAAAGCGCGTCGACAACGCGATTCGCGAGTTGGGCTACCGGCCCAACGAGGCCGCGCGTGCGCTGGTGCGCGGACGGCAGTCGATGGTCGGGGTCATCGCGGGCAACACCATCCGCTACGGCTACGCGACGACCATTCAGGGGATCGAGGTGGCCGCGCGTGCCGCCGGCCTGCTCGTGGCCATCACGGTCGTGGACTCCGAGACGCCCGAGGATGTGAAGGCGGCGGTGGATCTTATGCTCGGTCAACCACTCGCCGGAGTGATCGTCCTGGATTTCGACGCTCAGGGCGAGAGAGCCCTTCTGGCCCTACCCGAGACCCTGCCAATCGTCGCGGTCACCTCGACGATCGAGGGGCGCCCGGTGCGACGTGTACTCTTCGACGATCACAAGGGCGGATACGAGGCCACAAAATATCTGCTCTCGCTCGGGCATGAGACCGTCTACTATGTCGCCGTGCCGAGCTCGGGACGTCCCAGCGGACGGCTCGTCGGCTGGCGGGAAGCGCTCCTCGAAGCCGGCGCGGAGGTCCCAGAGGTTATCCTCACCGACTGGTCTCCGCAGTCCGGTTACGAGGCCGGGCTGCAGCTGGCCGGCCGCACCGGAGTCACAGCGATCCTCTCTGGAAACGACGAGATCGCGTTCGGCGTCCTGAAGGCGCTGCAGACGCGGGGCCTCGTGGTCCCCGACGATGTGAGCGTTGTCGGCTTCGACGACCATCCGCATGCCGCACTGTGGTCGCCGCCGTTGACCACCATCGCGCAGGATTTCGTGCAGCTCGGCGCTTCCGCCCTGCGGCTCCTCCTCGCCGAGAGGGAGGGCAAGGGCGGCCCCATCGATGTGACCCCGCCATCCCTGCACCTCGTGGTGCGCGAGAGTACCGCTCCCCCTCGACCGGGACGCGCCTCGGTCTGAATCACCGGGACGACCGCCCGTCACTCGAGTGCCGTCGCCTGCCCAATCACGATCGTGTAACGCTCTATGAAAACGTTGATCAACGAGGTAACATCGCTGTCAGCAGTAAATGATCAACGTTTTCATTGCAGAGACGCAGCCGGGCGACCGACACCATGCGAGGACGCATGATGACGAACACACGTCTCGGGTAAGACCGATGACATTGCGCAAAGGAGCCTGATGGGATCGACTGTTCGCTGGGGTAACGGGGCCATCTCGCTTGCCATCGACTGGAGTGGCGACAGGCCGGCGACCATCTGCGGCATCGCGCTCGGACGGTTGCCGGAAGGCGATCACCCCGCTGTCGCCCGTCGCTCTCAGCCCCTCGTCGAGGTGCTCGTCCTGGGGGACGGTCACGCCCTGTCCAACACCCGATTCAGCCATACCGGGGTCGGGGCTCGCCTCCGCTACAGAGATCACACCGTTTCGACCGATGCCCACGGTCGCGATATCCTCACGCTCACGCAGGTCGACGACACGACCGGTCTCGTCGCGACGTCCACCTTCGCCGCGTATCCGGGCGTGCCCGCGATCCAGACGGAGACGACTCTGACGAACGAGGGCGCTCTCAGACAGGTGGTGCAAATGGTCAGCACCTTCGCGACCGGTGCGTTCATCACGCGGGGCGAGAGCATTCAGGACGTGTCCCTGCTCCGAGGACGTTCCGAATGGTGCGGCGAAAGCCGCTGGGCGTGGACACCGCTGCACGGTCCGGACGGCCTGCCGGATATCAATACCACCCTCCACGATCACGACGCCCGTGGCACCCTCACGACGGTGAGCAAGTCCACCTGGTCGTCGGGCGAGTACCTGCCCACCGGCATCCTCGAGAACACCAGGACCGGCCGTGCCCTGGCCTGGCAGATAGAACACAACGGCGCGTGGCGCTGGGAGGTCGACGGTCGACGCGAACACGAGAACGCCCTCTCGATTGTCGTCTCCGGCCCCACCGACATCGACCACCAGTGGAACACAGCGCTCGCCCCCGGCGAGAGCTTCACGAGCATCCCGGTGTCATTCGCCGTGTCATCCGATGGCTACGAGGGTGCGATCGCCGGCCTCACCGCCCAACGCCGCGCGATGCGCCGCCGCAGCGAACCCGATGCGCAGCTGCCGGTCATCTACAACGACTACATGAACGCTCTCATGGGAGATCCGACCACCGAAAAACTCGTCCCGCTCATCGACGCGGCGGCGGCGGCGGGCGCGGAATACTTCTGTGTCGACGCCGGCTGGTACGACGACGGAGGCGACTGGTGGCCGAGCGTCGGGGAGTGGCAGCCATCGACGGTGCGGTTCCCGGACGGCGGCCTGGATCGGGTGCTTGCCCACATCCGCGAGAAGGGCATGCAGCCGGGACTCTGGCTCGAGCCGGAAGTGGTCGGCGTGAAGAGTCCCATGGTGGACGTTCTGCCCAAGGATGCGTTCATTCAGCGCTTCGGTGAACGGGTCGTGGAGCACGACCGCTACATACTCGACTTCCGCCACCCCGCGACGATCGCCCATCTGGACGCCGTCGTCGATCGGCTCGTCGACGAGCACGGCGCCCGCTATTTCAAACTGGACTACAACGTCACTCCGGGAGCGGGCACGGACGTCGCGGCACTGAGCGCGGGAGAGGGACTCCTCGGTCACAATCGGGCCCATCTCGCCTGGCTCGACGGCATCATCAAGCGTCACCCGAATGTGATCTTCGAGAATTGCGCGTCGGGGGCCATGCGCATGGACTACTCCATGATGTCGCGCCTCGATCTGCAGTCCACCTCCGACCAGCAGGACTACCGCCTCTACGCCACGATCGCCGCCGCAGCACCGGCATCGCTCCTCCCGGAGCAGGCGGGCAACTGGTCCTACCCGCAGCCGAACACCTCCGACGAGGCCATCGCCTTCACCATGGTCAACGGCCTTGCCGGTCGCCTCTACCTGTCCGGCTTCCTCGACGGCATGAACGACAACGAGCTGTCGCTCGTCTCCGAGGGGGTTGCCGTTCATAAGGCGATCCGGGCGGACATCGCCAGGAGCGAACCGTTCTGGCCCCTCGGCCTGCCGGGCTGGTACGACGACACCGTCGCCCTCGGCCTCCGCACGGACGAGGTGATCTACCTCGTGGTGTGGTCGCGCGACGAAGGCCAGGAGAGCATCACGCTTGACCTTCCCGCTCTCGCCGATGTCGCGGCATCCGTCGACATCGACACCATCTACCCCACGTCGCTTGCCGATTGGCAACCGACGTGGAATGCCGAAGACTCTCGTCTGACCGTCACCCCTGGCAGCCCTGGGCCCTCTGCACGTCTGTTCCGCCTGACCGCTACGGCGCAATAGCGAAACACCAACGGATGCCCACGGGCATCGTCCCTGCGCAAATCAATCAACGATGAGGAGAAACGCACACATGAACCGCAAAAGACTGGTGATGGCCGCGGCCGTCGCCATGACGGGCGCACTGCTGCTCGCCGGCTGCTCAGCAGCCAATCCGGGGACGTCGAGCAACAGTTCGACGGTCACCTGGAACAAGCCGACCGCGAACCTCGACGGCACGACACTGACCTACTGGACCGCAACTCAGACCGCGACCATGGCGGACACGGTGATCGCCGCATTCGAGAAGGCGACGGGAGCGAAGATCAACAAGGTCGTCATTCCCGATGTCTACGAAACGAACGCTCCGACCAAGATCGCCTCCGGATCCAAGCCGGATCTGGCCACCTGGCAACCGACCGCAAGCGTACTGGCGCTCCTGCAGCCCAAGACCGGCCTGCAGGATCTCAGCTCCGCCCCCTGGATGAAAAAATTGAGCCCGGCCATCCAGAAGCTCGGCAAGGTCGACGGCAAGACCTACGCGGCGTTCGTGAACACCCCCTCGGTCATCGGCATGTTCTACAACAAGGATGTCTTCGCCAAGGCCGGCATCACCACGACCCCGACGAACTTCGATCAGCTCATTCTGGACGCCCAGAAGATCAAGTCGTCGACCGGCGTCGCGCCGTTCTTCGGCGCGGCCGGGGACAGCTGGCCAACCCAGTGGTGGCCGCAGGTGCTTCTTGCCGAGGCCGCACAGAAGGGACTTTGGGACAGGGTCAACGCGGGCAAGGACACGTTCACCGGCTCCACCATCCAGGGTGCCATCAAGCAGTACAAGGACGTTGTCGACGAGGGGCTCTTCAACTCGGACAACCTGACCTCGACCTATAACGAGTCCGGGCCGGCGCTTCTCAAGGGAGACGCCGCGATGGTCCTGCAGATCAGCTCCTTCACGAGCCTTCTGCAGGCGACGACAGACACCGCGTCGATCGATTCCACGATCGGATGGTTCCCCATCTCCAAGGACGGCAACGTCGGCACCATCGTCCCCGGCGGCGACAGCGCACTCGTCGCTCCCAAGACGGGAAACGCCAAGAAGGAGGCGGCGGCACGTCAGTTCCTGCGCTTCTGGATGGAGACCGATTACAAGAGCTATGTCGACTCCGCCAACCAGATCTCCATCGAGCCGAGCGTTCCCAGCCCCGACGGAGTCCCCCGGGTCGCTCTGGCTGCCTCCAAGGCTCTCAGCAACTCCGTCGGCTCCATGCAGCAGCTCGCGGTGGTGAATCCGGACTTCTACGTGTTCCTGGCCGATATGGTCCATGGAACCAAGACACCGGAAGACGTCGGCAAACTGACGCAGGCGCAGTTCGATCAGCTCGCCAAGGCCCTCGGGATCAAGGGCTTCTAGTGCGACGGGCGGGGTGACCCGCAGGGGAACCCCGCCCGCGCTCCTATCCATCGCAGAGGACGTTCATCGCAGAGAAAGACGAAGCACACCATGGTTTACCCACTCGTCGAGACGCCGAAACAGCTTCGGCTGGGCGGCCTCAAGGGCTCGAAGAAGCGCCGATCGACCGCTCATCCGGGATGGTTCCTGCTCCCGGCATTCGCCGTTCTCGGCGTTTTCTTCTTCCTGCCCACGCTGTTCAACTTCATCTACGCCTTCACCGATTGGTCGGCGTTCAAGAACGACATCAACTTCATCGGGTTCGACAACTTCTCGAGCCTGCTGTCCGACGGGTCCCTCCTCGCCGCGCTGCGCGTGACCCTGATCTACGCGGCGCTGGTCGGGATCATGCAGAACCTGTTCGGCCTCGGCCTCGCGGTGCTGTTCGAACGGGACACGCGCGTCAACCGTTTCGCGCGGGTGATCTTCTTCATTCCCGTGCTGATGTCGGCGCTCGCGGTCGGCTACATCTTCCAGGCGCTGTTGAAGCCCACCGGTGCGATCAACGGCATTCTCAGCTTCTTCTCCGGCCAGCATGTAGCCATTCCCTGGCTCGGTGACACCACCTGGACGCTCGTCGTGGTCGCCTTCGTCAACTCCTGGAAGTGGATGGGACTCGCCATGATCATCTACCTCGCCGGTCTCAAGACGATCCCGGAAGACGTGCTCGAGGCCGCGAAGATGGACGGAGCCGGTCCCTGGAAGACCTTCTTCCGGGTCAAGTTCCCGCTGCTCGCCCCGGCCGTCACCTTCAATTTCGCCACCGCACTCCTCGGCTCTCTCAACGGATTCGACACCGTTCAGGCCACCACGGGAGGCGGCCCGGCGCAGACCACGGAAGTGCTCAACATCCATATCTTCCAAATCTTCGGCTACGGCCTGTATGCGCAGGCCACCACGATGAGCCTCGTGCTGTTCTTCCTCGTGCTGGTTCTCGCCTTTCCGATCGTCGGCTACCTGCGTAAGAGGGAGAACGTCCTGTGAGCATCGCAATCGCACCCAAACGCCATCGCAGTGCCTGGGACCGGGTGATCCAGCCGGTCGTGGTCATCGTCCTCTGCGTCGTCGCCATCGGCATTCCGCTCTGGCTCGCGCTCATCACCTCGGCCAAGAGCCAGGGCGAGGCCAACCTGCCCGATCTCTCGCTGCCGACCTCGTGGCACCTCCTCGACAACTACGCCACGGCCTTCACCCAGGGCGAGGTCTGGCGCGGGCTCTTCGGCAGCCTGCTCGTCATGGTTCCGTCGGTCATCGGGGTGATCCTGTTCGGCTCCCTGGCCGCCTGGATCCTCGCACGGCGCGCGGGCCGCTGGGCATCCGTGCTCTACGCCGCCGCCATCAGCGGGCTCATCCTGCCACCGGCCGTCGTCACGATCGTGCTCCTGCTCCGCCAGCTCGGTCTGGCGAGCAGCCCGGTCGGAATGATCTTCGTCTACATGGGCATGTACATGTCGATCGTCATCTTCTTCATCACGGGCTTCGTCCGGACCATTCCCCTCGAGCTCGAGGAGGCCGCCCGCATCGATGGCGCGAAGCCGCTGAAGATCTTCTTCACGATCATCCTGCCGCTGCTGCGTCCGGTGATCGCGACCGCGACGATCCTCGTCTGCCTCTACATCTGGAACGACGTCTTCTACTCGTTCTTCGTGCTCGGCGGCGGCACGACGACCACCCTCCAGCTCAACCTGTTCCAGATCGCGTCGAGCAACCTGTATCAGAACAACTGGAACCTCATCTTCGCCTATGTCGTGATCTCCAGTCTCCCGCTGCTGATCGTCTTCATCTTCGCCCAGCGCCGAATAATCTCAGGCATCACGGGTGGGGCGGTCAAGTAGCGCCGTTCACGGCGAGCCGCAGGTTTGGACCCACGCATAACTCCTGCATAACGGTGGTGCGGGGCTGA
>NZ_DASWPB010000114.1:0-14187 GCF_036404185.1 Lacisediminihabitans sp.
CCCGGGTTCTCCGGTGGTTACGCCTACGTCGCGCCGGCGGATCGCGAAGAATGGGCGCGCGCGGGCAACCGGATCTTCTCCCGGTTCGAGGACCACTGGATGCCCTTCGAGGCGGTCGACACGGAGGATCTCGGCCGGCTGTGCGGCTCCCTGCATACGATCTTCCTGCTTCTCGCGGACCAGGACGTCGCCGCCGCGGTTCCGCTCATCAACGACCTGCTGGCGGCCTTTCCGGCGAGCCCCCACATCTCGACCGCGGCGCCATGGTCGCTCCACTATCACGATCACTCCCTGCCTCCGGTCGCCGCCTGGCAGATCGGCTGTGCGGCGGCTCTCGGCTCCTTCATCTCCTCGGGGGCATGGCAGTACATCGGACGGTGCGAAGCGGAGCGCTGCGACCGGGTATTCATCGACGACACGAAGAACCGCTCTCGGCGGTTCTGCTCCCAGCGCTGCCAGAATCGCGCCAAGGTCCGCGCCTACCGCCTCAGGGCCGTCCTCTGACCGGTGGCGCGTCTGCCGGCGGCCGCCGGTGACGGCCGTGAGGCATCCATCGGGCTCGGTGGTGGACAGCTCTGTCGCCTGACCCTGCCGCCCCATGTAACCGTCTAAGGCCCTAGCAGAAGTTACTTTGTGGCAATGTTTGCGCAATTGGGGGGAAACCTCCCTGGCGGAGTCTGTACTGGACAGCGCAACGGGGCGGCCGGATTCGAGTCGAACGGGCACCATGACCATTTCACCTGCGACACCCATGACGGGGCTCTCCGAACTGACCGTCGAGAGCGTGACGCGCGTCTTCGGCAGCGCGTCGGGGCGCCAGGAGACGATCGCGCTGCGGGAGGCATCGTTCACCGCCCGGCCGGGGGAGTTCCTGTCGATCATCGGACCGAGCGGGTGCGGCAAGAGCACCCTGTTCAACATCATCGCCGGTCTCGACACCCCGACCAGCGGCAGCGTCGCCATCAACGGATCGTCCATCGTCGGACAGCAGGGTCACGTCGGCTACCTGCTGCAGAAGGACCTGCTGCTGCCGTGGCGCAGCGTGCTCAACAACGTGGTCATCGGCATGGAGATCGCCGGCGTCAGCAAAGCCAAGGCGCGTCAGATCGCGATACCGCTGCTCGAGGCGTACGGGCTCGGGGAGTTCATGAACCATCGACCGGATCAGCTCTCCGGCGGGATGCGGCAGCGCGCCGCGCTCCTGCGCACGGTGCTGTTCAACCGGGACGTCATCCTGCTCGACGAGCCATTCGGCAAACTCGACGCGCAGACCAGGGCGACCATGCAGGAGTGGCTGCTCGACCTGTGGGACGACTTCCAGAAGACGGTGGTCTTCGTCACCCACGACATCGACGAGGCCATCTACCTCTCGGACCGGGTGATCGTGATGTCACCCCGCCCCGGCCGGATCATCGCCGATCTCCCCGTTGAGATCGAGCGTCCACGCAAGCCCGGCGTCGTGACGTCCCGCGAGTTCATCACGATGAAGGCGGAGATCCTCGCCCTGCTCCATCCAGCCAACCACTCGGAGGTCACCCAGTGAGCACCACAACGCAGGCCACCCGCGCCAGAATCACCCCGACGGCACCGCTCGTGGCGACGTCCATGGACGAGCTCTCGGTGCTTCCCCGTCGCGGGGTCCGCATCCGCAGGCGCAGCCTGTTCCCGCAGGAACCGGCCAGCTGGAAGATCGCCGTCGTCGCGGGGTCGATCGTCGTCGCCGTCTTCCTGGCGTGGGAGCTGCTCGCCGACGCCGGGGTGATCCCGGTCTTCTTCTGGTCGAAACCGAGCCTGGTGTGGCAGTCGGCGCTGACGAACGCGACCAAGGGGTCCATGTGGTCGGACACGGCGTACACCTTCACCTCGACCATCCTCGGATTCCTCATCGGGGTCGTCGGCGGGTCGGTGATCGGGCTCTCGTTCTGGTGGTCCCGCTTCTACGCCAGGACCGCGGAGCCGCTGATCATCGCCGTGGAGGCGATGCCGAAGCTCGCGCTCGCGCCGATGATCGTCCTCGCCCTGGGCATCGGGATCGGCTCGAAGATCGCCATGGCGACCGCGCTCGTGATCATCATCCAGATCCTCAACACGGAGAGCGCGGTCAGGTCGATCGACCGCGACCTGCAGACCCTGCTCTATTCGCTGGGCGCGAGCCGCTGGCAGGTGTTCCGCAAGGTCATCGTGCCCGCCACCCTGCCGTCCATCATCGCCAGCTTCCGCGTCAGCATCGGTCTTGCACTCACCGGCGCGATTGTCGGCGAGTACATCGGCTCCCAGCAGGGCCTCGGCAAGATGATCCAGTTCGCCGCGGCGAGCTTCGACATCTCCCTCATCTGGGTGGGCGTCTTCACCCTCGCGATCATGTCCTTCCTCCTCTACCTCGCCGTGCTCGTCGTCCAGCGCCTGCTGCTTCGCCTCTTGCACGGTTGATTTCCCGCACAGCACCGTTCCTTCCCGCACCGCACAGCCCACAAGCCGCATTCCTTAGGAGAACTCCGTGAAAAAACACCTCATCGCGCTCGCAACCGTCGCGGCAGCGGCACTCGCACTCACCGGGTGCGCCGGGGGAGGGAGTTCGTCAGGCAGCGACGGGACGGCCAAGCCGGCCGCCACGTCGATCGTCATCGCCGAACCGGTCCACGGGATCGGCTATCTCCCGCTCTACGCCGCGATGGACAACGGCTACTTCGCCGACGAGGGACTCACCGTGAAGATCACCACGCTGACCGGGGGCGCCCACGTCAACGCCGTGCTCAGCGGAAGCGCCTGGGGCTTCATCGGGGGTGCAGAGTCCGCGGCCATCGCCAACGCCAAGGGTGCCCACCTCGTGGCGGTCGCGGGGGTCGTCTCGCGGGCCAACGTCTACTGGGTCGCGGCCAAGAACGTCAAGATTGACCCCGACGACATCGCCGGCTCGATCAAGGGGCTGCGGATCGCCGTCGGACGACACGGCGGATCCCCGGAGATCGACTCCCTCTACGCGCTCCAGAAGATGGGCCTCGACCCCCAGAAGGACATGCAGCTCATCAACAACGACGTCAGCGGATCGGAACTCTCGCTCGTCAAGTCCGGACAGGCGGACCTCGCGGTCAGCTCGGAGCCGATCATCGGCCAGGGGATCACCCAGGGGGTCTGGGGCGAGCCATTCGTCAACCTCCCCAAGCAACTCGGCGAGTTCGCCTACTCGGACATCGTCACCTCGAAGGACAACGTGCAGAAGGATCCGAAGACCGTGAAGGCGTTCAACGCCGCCCTGGCCAAGGGCATGGACTACGTGATGAAGAACAAGGCAGGCACCGAGAAGATCGCGGCCAAGGAGTTCCCGACCATGAAGGCCGACGTCATCAAGTCGACCCTCGATCGCACCTACGCGGACAAGTTCTGGACGGGCGTCGGCATCTCGGATGCCGGCCTCAACCTCGACCTGGACGTCGCCCGCAAGGCCGGCCTGCTGCTCGACAGCGCGAACCCGGCCACCCCGAAGAACCTGCTCGACCTCTCCTACCTCCCGTAACCCATCGCTCGACGAAGAAAGAAGAATTCCATGTCAGCACTTCCGTTCCGTTACGACCCCGCCCACACCGCCCTGATCATCGTCGACGTGCAGAACGACTTCTGCCACCCGGAGGGATCGCTCGGCAAGGTCGGCAACGACACCTCCGCCGCGGTCGAGATGGTGCCGCGGCTCGTGAAGCTGATCGATACGGCCAGGGAGGTCGGTCTGCCGGTGATCTTCATCCAGACGATCCACGACGAGACCAACGACACCCCGCAGTGGCTGAACCGTCACAGCGACGCGGAGCCGGGGAACGAGCGGCCGGGCATCACCTGCCGTACCGGCTCCTGGGGCGGCGAGTTCTACGGCGTCGAGCCGTTGCCGAACGAGAACATCGTGATCAAGTACCGCTACTCGGCCTTCATCGGCACCAACCTGAACATCGTGCTCACCACCCTCGGGATCAAGTCGCTCCTGTTCACCGGCGTCGCGACCGACGTCTGTGTCGAGTCCAGCCTGCGGGACGGCCTGTTCGCCGAGTACTACGTGTCGCTCGTCGAGGACTGCGCGGCCACCTACAGCCAGGAGGCGCACGACGCCTCGGTCCGAGGAGTCGCCAGGAACTTCGGAACGGTCGTGACGAGCGACTACCTGACCTCGCTCTGGCAGTCGGCGCCCGCGCTGGCGACCGTCTGATCGCGCCGGGAGGTCTCGCTGTGTCAGCATCCATCCCCCCGCAGGCCCCGATGCCGGCCGAGCACCGGCCGCGCATCGCGGTCTTCTCCGGGCCGACCGCGACGATCCAGAACAGCGAGCCTCTCGTCACGAGCAACAGCGCCAGGAGGAAGTACGGCCTGCCGCTGAGGAGGCTCCCGGACGGCAGCCTCCCGAGGCACGACGTCGTCCGGATGCAGCGCCTCGCCGCGCCGGTCACGGTCTACATCGAGGCCTTCAGCGCGCATCCGCTCGAGGCCGATGTGTCGGAGCTCTACGCGCCGCCCGACGGCTACATCACGGCCGCCGGCGACTTCGTGCCGGAGCGCGACAACGACGAGGACGTGCCGGTGTACGAGGCGACCATCGGTCCGGACGACGGACTGTTCCAGCTTCCGTACCTCGCCAGGACCAGGGAGGGCACGGCCTGGGAGCAGGAGGGGCTCGAACGGCTCGGCGGGGGAGCGGAGACCAGGCAGACCTTCTACCCGGATGCCTCGCGGGTCTTCGAGGAGATCGACCGGTTCGGACTCGACGCGAGCGGTCTCAACAACATCCTGTCGGCGAGGGGCGAATACGACTTCTACCGCGCGGCGCCCTCCGGCGGGTATCTGAGCGGGCTGTCGGAGGGCCGCCGGACGGACGTGGGCGAGGGCGAGATCCCCGCCGAGGTCCGGGGAGAGGACTTCTATTCCTACGGTCCGCCGCATCTGGCTCACGGACCGGCGATGCCGACGCTGGCCAGGCTGACCAACACGGTGCAGACGGCGCTGGACTCCGGCCGTTACGAGGGGGCGATCTGGCTGGAGGGCAGCCCGGCGGTCGAGGAGACCGCCTACTGGCTCGGCCTGCTCATCGACACCACCGTGCCGATCTCCTGCAATGCCTCGCAGCGGCCGCACGGCGCCATCGGCAATGACGGCGACCGCAACATCGTCGACAGCGTCGACTACATCCGCTCGCGCATCTGGGCGGGGGCGGACGGTTCCGACGCGGTCGGGGCGGTGCTCGTGCAGGACGAGCAGATCTTCGCGGCGCGCGACGCGCAGAAGGCGGATGCCCGTCCAGGCGGCTACGTCGCGACCGGCGGTCACGGCGGCATCATCGGCACCATCGGTGCTCCCGGCGATCCCATGCTGACCTATTGGCCGGCCAAGGCCCATACCCACCTCTCCGAGGTCAACATCCGTCGTCTTCCCGGCACCACCACCGGGGTGCGCCGGCGGGACGGAGCGCTCGCCGTGGTCGATGTGCCGGTCAAGGCCATCGACGGCACCCTCCTGATCGGGGCGATCCCCAAGGTCACCATCGTCAAATATGCCAGATATGGCATGGACGACTACTCGGACGATGCCGGGCTGCAGGTGGAGATCCTCGCCCGCATCGAACGGAATCTCGAGACCTCGCCGCTGGCCGGTTTTGTGCTTGAGGGCAATGCGCCGTTCGGTCGGGGTGACGAGTCGGAGATGGCCGCTCTGCGGCTGGCGGTCGCGCATGGCATGCCCGTCGTGCGCACCTCCCGCGGCAACGCGGAGGGGATGGTCGCCCGCATTCCCGGAGAGGTCTTCATCGCGGGCAGCACTCTGACCTCCACCAAGGCCAGGCTGCTGCTCATGGCGTGCCTGCTCCGTTTCGGAAGCCTGCCGCCTGCCGCCGACCCGCGGCATCCCACCGAGGGGGAGTGGGACGCGATCCGCGCTCGCCTCGCCGACTATCAGGCGGTGTTCGACACCCACTGAAACGGCCGGGACTCGAGCGAGATCGGTCGGGCGTTTTCCGCGCGCCGGCGACGATGGACAATGGAAGTACGAACACCATGACGAATTTATTAACACAGCGGCCCGGCGAATGACGAGCACCAGGCAGGCCTCCACTCCCCTTCCCGCCCGCTACACCCATAAGTACCTCGTTCTCGCGATCTGCTGCCTGAGCCTGTTCATCGTGTCGATGGACGCGACCGTGGTCAACGTGGCCCTTCCCTCGATCGGCGCCGAATTCCACTCGACCATCTCCGGGCTGCAGTGGACGATCGACGCGTACACCCTCGTGCTCGCGAGCCTGCTCATGCTCTCCGGCTCCACCGCGGACAGGCTGGGGCGGCGCAGGACCTTCCAGCTCGGGCTGGTGCTGTTCGGCATCGGGTCGCTGCTCTGCAGCACGGCGCCCACGGTCGGATGGCTCGTGGTCTTCCGGATGGTTCAGGCGGTGGGCGGCTCCATGCTCAACCCGGTCGCCATGTCGATCATCACGGCGACCTTCACCGATCGCAAGCAGCGCGCCCGTGCCGTCGGCGTCTGGAGCGCCGTCGTCGGTGTCTCCCTGGGGCTCGGGCCGCTGATCGGCGGGACCCTGACCGACACGATCGGCTGGAGGGCGATCTTCTGGATCAACGTCCCCGTCGGTGCGATCGCCATCCTGCTCACGGCGCTGTTCGTGCCGGAATCGAAGGCGGCGAGGGTGCGGCGCTTCGATCCGATCGGGCAGGGGCTGGTCATCCTGCTGCTCGCCACCTTCGTCGGTGGTCTCATCGAGGGTCCGAACCTCGGCTGGGTCTCCGTCGGCAGCATCGGCCTGTTCTCCGTCGCGGTCGTGTCCCTGATCGGGCTGCTGCTCTACGAGCGTCGCAGGCGCGAGCCGCTCGTCGACATCCGCTTCTTCCACAGCGTGCCGTTCTCCTCCGCGGTGCTGACCGCGATCTTCGCGTTCGCCAGCAACGGCGCCTTCCTGTTCCTCGTCGCGCTGTATCTGCAGGAGATACGGGGGCTGACCCCCTTCCAGGCCGGCCTGCATACCCTCCCGCTCGCCGGCGCCCAGCTCATCTTCGCTCCGTTGTCCGGCCGGCTCGTCGCCGCCTTCGGGACGAGGACACCGCTGGTCCTGTCGGGCATCACCCTCGGCGCGGGAGCGGCGATGCTGACGACGATGAGCGCGGAGACCCCGATGCTCTTCCTCCTGATCGCCTTCGCGGTGTTCGGCATCGGGCTCGGGTTGGTCAACGCGCCGATCACGAACACGGCCGTCTCCGGGATGCCGGCCGCCCAGCTCGGCTCGGCGACGGCCGTGGCCTCCACGAGCCGTCAGATCGGCGTCTCCCTCGGCGTCGCGGTCGCGGGCACGCTGACCGGCACGAGCGGCCTCGCCAGGGTCGGGGCGGGTTTCCCCGCGGCCACCCACGCCATGTGGTGGACGATCGTCGGAATGGCCGCGGCCATCCTCGTCCTCGCCCTGGTCGCCAACGGTGTCTGGGGACGGCGCAGTGCGGAGCGGATCGCTCCTCTGCTCGCGGACCCGGTCACCGACGGCGGTGTGCGGACGCCCACGCCCGTATCGGTCGCTGTCGGCCCCTCAGACGACGGCGGACCTTCCGGACCCTCCGGGTTGAGGGATGCCCCGGGAGACGCCGCCTAAACCTCGGCCCGCTGCGCGCCGCGCGGTCACCCGGTCTCGTCCCAGCGCGCATAACTCCTGCAGCTTCCCGGCGACGCTTGCGGAGGCGCCGGATCTTCGGGGATCCCTCGGCCTCCGCGGAAAAACTGCAGGAGTTATGCGCACCGGCCCGGTTGACGTGCCTGCCGGCGGACCGGGCTCAGGCGGCGATGTCCGCGATCAGGCTGATCGCCCGGTGGTCGGAGGCGCCGGCGGGAAGCACGTCGACTCGATCGATGCGGAAGCCGCTTGAGGTGACGAAGTCGAAGTATCCGGTAAAGAACTTGTACCTGGCGTAGGTCGGTTCCGTGGTGCGGATCAGCTCGTAGCCGGAGGTGCGCAGGCGCCGCTGGAGCCCGGCGATGAACCACGGATAGTTGAAGTCGCCGACCATCAGCGCGGGCAGACCCTCGGCCAGGGAACGCATGCCGGTGTGGGCCGCGGCGATCTGTTTGCGACGCAGTGAATTGGACGCGGTGAGCGGCGCCCCGTGGAAGTCGCCGACCAGTAGTTCGCGCCCGGTGGCCTTGACCACCAGATGAGCGGCGAGGAGGCGCTCGTTCGCCGGCGCCAGCACACGATCATGCCAGGACTTGTCGAGGGCGAACACGTCGGTGGCCCTGACGGTGTAGTCCCGATCCCGGTAGTAGATGGCCAGACCCAGCCGGTTCGTCTTGGTGGAATCGGCGAGGCTCAGGTGACCGAGACGGTCGGGAAGGGCCTCGCTGTCGCACTCCTGCAGACACAGCACATCCATGTCGTGGTCCTCCGCAAGCGCGACGAGCTCCCCGCTGGCCGCATGCTTGCGCAGGTTGTAACTGACGACTCTCACTGGTATTTCCTTACGCTTGGCATTATCAGCGTAGACCGATGTCGAGGGCGCTCCCTGTCAGGTGGCGCTGTCAGACGTCGCTGAGCTCCTCCGCGGGGTTGGCGACCGCCGTCTCGACGTGGATGTACTTGCCACCGGCGGACAGCGACGCGATCGCACCGATGACCGACATCGCGGCGGCGACGATGAACACGATCACGAGTCCGGCGTGGAACGGCTCGGAAATCAGCTGGGGGAAAAACGTCTTGCCGGTGAGTGCGGCCGCGTCACCCGGCGACAGCGATTTCAGCACCCCGGTCGGACCGAGGATCGAGGCGATCGGGTTGTAGCCGAGGAAGGCGGCGAACAGGCTGCCGACCGGGGGAGTCGCCGCGATCTGGCCGGCCACGGCAGTGCCGACGCCGTGTGCGGTGAGGCCGCTCCGCATCGCGTTCGGAAGCGTGCTGGCAAGTCCCGCGATCATGAGAGAGAAGAAGATGCCGATCGAGAGCGAGTTGCCGGCGTTCTGGAAGGTGCCGGTCATGCCGGAGGCGGCCCCTCGCTGATTCGCCGGGACGCTGTTCATGATGGCAGTCCGGTTCGGCGCGGCGAACAGCCCGGATCCCACTCCGTTCAGGAAGGTGATGAGTGCGAACAGCCAGTAGGAGAAGTCGACCGGGATCAAGAGGAGGGCGACGAAGGTCACGGCCACGAGCAGCAGTCCTCCCGTGGCGAAACCACGTGCCCCGAAGCGGTCGGAGAGCGATCCGGAGACCGGTCCGGAGACGAGGAACCCGATGGTCAGCGGCAGCAGGTAGATGCCCGCCCACAGCGGGGTGCTCTCGTAGGAGTATCCGTGGAGGGGCAGCCAGATGCCCTGCAGCCAGATGATGAGCATGAACTGCAGGCCGCCGCGGCTGATCGAGGCGAGGAGCCCCGCGAAGTTGCCCCAGGCGAATGCCCGAATGCGGAACAGCCGCATGTTGAACATCGGATCCTTGGTGCGCAGTTCGAGGAAGACGAAACCGATGAGGACGATCACGCCGCCGACGATCCCGGCGAGCACCCAGGGGTTCATCCATCCGGTCGAGCTGTCGCCGTAGGGCTGGATGCCGTAGGTGATGCCGGTGAGCAGGGCGACGAGCCCGACGGCGAAGACGATGTTGCCCGGCCAGTCGACCTTCCCCGTCGATCTGGTCCCCACCTCGTGCAGCGACTTGTACGACCAGATCGTGCCGAGGATGCCGAAGGGGACGCTCACGATGAAGACCGCGCGCCAGTCGACCTCCGCCAGCACACCGCCGATGATGAGCCCGAGGAAGGTCCCCGCGATGCCGGCGACCTGGTTGATGCCGAGGGCGAACCCGCGGCGTTCCGTTGGGAACGCGTCGGTGAGGATGGCGGTCGAATTGGCGAAGAGCATGGAACCGCCCACCGCCTGCACGATGCGCCACCCGATGAGCCACATCGCGCCGGCTCCAGAGGTGAAGGGATCGAAGACGAGCAGGATCGCCGAGATCGTGAAGATCACGAAACCGAGGTTGTAGATGCGCACCCTGCCGTAGAGGTCCCCGAGGCGCCCGAAGCTCACGACGAGCACGGCGGTCACCAGGATGTAGCCGGTGAGCATCCAGAGCAGGTAGCTGACGTTGCCCGGCTCGAGGGGGTTGAGCTTGATGCCGGTGAAGATGGCCGGGAGCGAGATGAGCACGATCGACCCGTTGATGGTGGCCATGAGGATGCCAAGGGTGGTGTTGCTCAGGGCGATCCACTTGTAGTTCGGGTGGTCCTTGTTGAACATCCCCGTGCGGGCGCGAACGACTCTCTCAGCCACGATTGCCTCCGGTAACCGGGCTCCTCGTTGAGCTCCACATGATTAGTTGTTGTGTAGCAACTATATCGGCGGCTCGCGTCCGTGCCGACATGATGATTGGATCGGATCGTGGACAGCTTCTCGCATCTCCGGTCGGCGTGCAGCGGATGACACCGGGCATCCCTCTTCCGCCCCTGCGCGACCCCGTGCGGACGATCGGCTCCCGCCGCTTCGACTTCTCCCGTCAGATCGCGGTCATGGCGATCGTGAACCGCACCCCGGACTCGTTCTTCGACCGGGGGAGTACCTTCGCGCTCGACCGGGCGATCGCGGCCGCCCTCCGAGCGGCGGAGGAGGGCGCCGACTGGGTCGACATCGGGGGAGTCCCGTTCAAACCCGGGCCGGAGCTGCCCCTCAGCGACGAGCTCGACCGGGTCATCCCGGTGATCGAGGCCGTCGCCGCCCAATCCGACGTGGTCATCTCCGTCGACACCTTCCGGCCGGAGGTGGCCGCCGCGGCGATCCGGGCGGGAGCCGCCGTGATCAACGACACCACCGGCCTCCACGATCCGCGCCTCGCCGAGGTGGTCGCGGACAGCGAGGCCACGCTCGTCATCGCCCACAGCCTCGCGGAACCGCGGCGGGAACATCCGCGGCCGACCTACCGCGACGTCGCGGGCGAGGTCGCCGCCCTCCTCCGTGCCAGGGTGGACCTCGCGGTCTCCCGTGGGGTGCCGGAGAGGCGGATCGTGGTCGATCCCGGCCACGATCTCAACAAGAACACCGTGCAGAGCCTGGAGCTGACCCGCCGTCTCACCGAGATCACCGCCATCGGCCTGCCGGTGCTCGTCGCCGTGTCGAACAAGGACTTCGTCGGGGAGAGCATCGGGCGCGAGACCGCCGGGCGGCTCGAGGGCTCGATAGCGGCGGCGACCGTGTGCGCGATGCTCGGCGTCAGGATCGTGCGGATGCACGACGTCACGGCCTCGGTCGACGCGATGCGGATGGTCGAGGCCGTCCTCGGCTGGCGCGAGCCCGCCCACCCCATCCACAACCTGTAGCGGAGCATCCATGCCAGACGACGAGATCGAACGGATTTTCCCTCCCGCGGCGGGCGATGGCCCGCTCAGCGATGAGCAGCTGCTCGAGCTGTACTCGCCCGGCGGGAGCACCCGTCCGATGGTCCGCGCGAACTTCGTGTCGAGCATCGACGGCTCGGCGACGGCCTTCGGGTTGTCCGGCCGGCTCGGGGCGCCCGCGGACAAACGGGTCTTCGATCTGCTGCGCAGGCTCTGCGACGTGATCCTGGTCGGCGCGGGCACGGTCCGTGCCGAGGGGTACGGGGCGATGCGCCTCGGCCACGACGCCGAATCCTGGCGCCTGGCGCATGGCCTCGCGGCGCAACCGGCCTTCGCGATCGTGACTCGGAGTCTGAGACTCGATCCGTCGAGCGCCGTCTTCGCCGACGCGCCCGTGCGTCCGCTGGTCCTCACGGGTGCGTCCGCGGACCCGGAGCGACGCGCAAGCCTGTCGGCGGTGGCCGAGATCCTCGACTGCGGCGAGACGACGGTCGACATGGGGACGATGGTCGAGAGACTCGCCGCCAGGGGGCTGACGCGGATCCACTGCGAGGGCGGCCCCAGCCTGCTCGGCGACCTGGTGAGCGCCGACGTCCTCGACGAGCTCTGCCTGACCATCAGCCCGTCCCTCGAGGGCGGTGCGGGGGCACGGATCTCCCGGGCGACCTCCCCGATGGAGCTGCGACGGATGACCCTCGACCACGTGCTGCTCTCCGGCAGCATGATGCTCACGCGATATTCGCGGCGCCGCGGTTAGTCCGGGCCCTCGTCCGCGGTTTCCGTACCTCCCTTCTCCGGCGGAGTTAACATGGATGAGCTACAGAAAGTAGAGGTCCGGTCGATGACCACCGCTCCGCCGACCGCCCTTCGCGGTCCCATTACCGACACCGAGATCCTGGAGATCCGCGAGGACTTCCCGATCCTGAAGGCCCGCGTGAACGGGCATCCCCTGGCCTATCTGGACTCCGGGGCCACCTCCCAGAGACCACTTGCGGTTCTCGACGCGGAGCGCGACTTCTCCGAACACCACAATGCCGCCGTTCATCGCGGCGCTCACACCCTGGCGGCGCTCGCCACCGAGAGCTTCGAGGATGCGCGGGCGACGGTGGCCCGGTTCATCGGCGCGCAGGAGGACGAGGTCGTCTGGACGTCGAATGCGACGGAGGGCATCAACCTGGTCGCCTACGCGATCTCCAACGCCAGCCTCGGTCGCGGCGGCGAGGCCTCCGCCGCGCTGAGGATCGGGCCGGGCGACGAGATCGTGGTCACCGAGATGGAGCATCACGCGAATCTCATCCCCTGGCAGGAGCTTGCGGCGCGCACCGGGGCGACCCTGCGCTTCATCCCGATCGACGACGAGGGCGCACTCCGGCTCGACCTGCTCGACCAGATCGTCACCGATCGGACGAGGGTGCTCGCGTTCACCCACGTCTCCAACGTCCTCGGTTCGATCACCCCCGTCGGCCGGCTCGTCGCGCGCGCCAGGGAGGTCGGGGCACTCGTGGTGCTCGACGCCTGCCAGTCCGTGCCCCATCTCGGGATCGACGTCGCGGCCCTCGATGTGGACTTCGCGGTATTCTCCGGGCACAAGATGCTCGGGCCGACGGGAATCGGCGTGCTCTACGGGCGCAGCGCCCTGCTGAACGCCCTGCCGCCGTTCCTGACCGGCGGATCCATGATCACCACGGTGACGATGGAGACGGCGGAGTTCCTGCCCGCCCCGCAGCGGTTCGAGGCGGGAACGCAACGGGTGTCCCAGGTCGTCGCGCTCGCCGCAGCGGTGGACTACCTCACGGCCATCGGCCTCTCCCGGATCGCCGAGCACGAGGCGGTCCTCGGCCGCCGCCTGGTCGAGGGCCTCTCGGCGATCGAGGGGGTGCGGGTGCTCGGTCCGGCCGCCGGGCGACCGCGGGTCGGGCTCGCCAGCTTCGACGTCGCGGGCATCCATTCGCACGACGTCGGCCAGTTCCTCGATGACCAGGGCATCGCCGTGCGGGTCGGACATCACTGCGCCCAGCCGCTCCACAGGAGGCTGGGGATCACCTCGAGCACCAGGGCGAGCTCCTACCTGTACACGACGACGGACGAGGTCGACCGGCTGATCGCCGGTGTCGAGCAGGCCAGGACATTCTTCGGGGTGAACTCGTGAGCTCCGAGCTGGAGGGCCTCTACCAGCAGGTGATTCTCGATCATGCGCGCAGGCCGCACGGCTTCGGCCTCGTCCCCGGTGCCACGTCGCAGTCGCATCAGATCAATCCCACCTGCGGGGACGAGATCACTCTCGAGCTGCACGTCGAACCCGGCAGCGACATCGTGACGGCGATGCGCTGGGAGGGTCATGGCTGTGCCATCTCCCAGGCATCCGCCTCCCTTCTGACCGACGTGGCCGACGGCCTGACGACAACGGAACTGAGCCGACGCATCGACTCCTTCCGCCTCGCCATGCGTTCGCGGGGAACGATCGAACCCGACGAGGACCTGCTGGGCGACGCCGTTGTGCTCGGTGGGGTGTCCCGTTATGCCGGACGGGTCAAATGCGCCATGCTGGCCTGGGTGGCCGCGGAACACGCGATCGCTCAGGCCGCGGCCTGAGGCGGATCGTCCTGCCCGCTCGTGCCGTCGATGCGCGAAGGTCACCGCCGTTCGTTTTGTTCACGTTGTTAAGAGAGAATCCAGCTATGTCCAAGAAAATCGATGAGGCTCTCAAACGGCTGATCAAGGCGCTCGAGAAACACGCGGATGCCGTGGGCGACTCGCACGTGTCGCTGAAGAAGTCCGAGAGGGCCGCCGTCCGGCTGCAGGCCGCCGCCGGCGCGTACGCCCAGGCCGTCTACGTGAAGAGCGGCCT